>JAAUTM010000266.1 GCA_012031455.1 Phycisphaerales bacterium | reverse complement strand
GGCTATCACCTGGTCCTTGAACGCATCAGCCACCCCGCATCCATGTTACTTGGCGGCAAGGCGGAATTGACCCTTGAACTTCGCAACGATGGCTGCCGGTATCCCGATGATCCAATCCATGTTGCCATCGCCCGGTTTGATCAAAAGCAAAACCTGCTGGACAAGGTCTGGTGTGAAGGGGTCGATCTGCAAACCAACATGCACCCATGGGTCAGTTATGAGCAGTTCGACACCTACTCCGGCCGAATCGTGCTCGAACAACCCAAAACCCATCGCGCCAGTGTCGAAATCGAGTTCCCCATCAGTGATACCGCCCACGAACTGGCGATCGGATTTTTCTCGGATCGCTCCCTGACCCAGCCAGATATCCGTGTGGGGATTCATGGCCGAAATGAAAACGGCTGGTATCCGCTGGAGAAATTCGGCGACACGCCCCCGACCAATGCTTTTCCCTCCCTGCATCCCCTGAGTTTGCGTAAGTCAGTGATGGTTGCCGACTCGGCGGAGGGACAAACCGGTTTCATCACCGATGGCCATGCGGAAACTTTCTGGCAAAGCCCCGCTGGAGCAGGCCAATGGGTCATGATTGATCTGGGAACCATCCAGCCCATCGACATGGTCATGCTCGACTGGGGGGCCACCTTCCCCAAGGGTTATAAGATCGAAGCCTCTGCCAACGGTCAGAACTGGACCTCACTGTTGCGCACGGACAATAACCAGGGGGGGGTATGTGTACCACAATCTTGGACACAGCCTGCTGCGCTATCTTCGGATGGTCTCGTTGACCGATGAGCCGATCGCCCTGCATGAAATCGAACTGCTGGGTAGCACCCCCGTGCAACGACGCTTCCGCCGTCGCTGACCGATTTCCGGGTGTGATCGGAATAACATTTTCACCGCAGGCATGCAGGCTGCGTCAAGCGCATCCGCAAGCGGACCCACCACAATGAAGTAGTCAAGTGCCGGGGGCCATGCAGCGACCCGGTGCGATGCGTCGTGACTGTGTGTGAAGTGATGTAGGTCGGCCTTTGCCCCGCTCTGTTTGATGCTCGGTAATCAAATGAGGGCTCTGAAAAATCCCTCTCCCCATGGGAGAGGGTGGCCGAGTCCGCAAGGCCGGGTGAGGGCCGATGAAGAAAAGGTCTTGAAATACAGTGCAACCAATCGCTCTTCCGCCCTCACCCTCTCCCGGTGGGAGATGGATTACAAGACGCTACACTCGAACTCACTTTGCTCGATTTGATACTCGGTAATTTAAACCAATAAAAAAAGGGTCGGAAGCCCCGCAGTATGCAAGGCTCCCGAACCCAAAGTGCTGTCATCTTTCACGAATTAATACACGAACATTCCGCTGCCTTTATCCAGCAGGCTCAGATTCAGATGTTGGCGCCAGAGCAGATAGTCGGCACTGGTGACTTTGCCATCACCATCGAGGTCGTAGCTCTGGTTCACACTGTCGGAGACGCTCTTGCCAAAGTGTTGCCGCCAGTTGAGGTAGTCGGTGCTGTTGACCTTGCGATCGCCGTTGTAATCGCCCACGAGCTTATGGAACCGCAGGGCCACGGTGCTGCCGATGGTATTGTTGCTGGTCGCGATCAGGGGGTTGCCCACGTGGTCGGTCACACCGGAGAGAATCAGTTCATAGTTCCCGTTGGCAAGGAACAACTGCGGGCCACTCGCTTGATCCATGGATTTCTGATCCAGCAGCAGGGTCAGACGAGAACCATCCACCGTGAAGGTCCGGGAGGACAGGTCCACGATGCTGCCGGTGTCCAGGTTTTTGAGCGTCAGGTTGTGTTTGGCTGCAAACACCGGTTCGGAGAATTCCCAGGTGACGCTGGTCACCTGGGACCTGCTGAGGGTGTCAGTGGATTGGGCATTGATGGTCGGAGCCGAAAGCATCATCGGGGCTTGGGTATCCAGTGGTTCAATGGTGAGCTGCTCGAACACGGACGTGTTGATCAGGCTGTTGTTGTGGCTGGTAACCGCCAGACCGACGTAGATATCTTCGCCCATGGCAATGGTAGTGCTTCCGACCAAAGTCCAGGTGTTGCCATCAGCAGAGCGGTAACTCGCAAGCTCTTCGCCTTCGCGGACCACACGTACCCACAACGGTGCGGAAGCAGCGCCGCCAGCGATGTGGCCGCTGGAACTACTGGTGTTGCTGCGGTACTGGAACGCGGCACCGTTGGAGCCGGTCAGGAACATGGAGGCATGCCTGGAACCGGTGGTCAGGGTTTCTCGCACCATGACCCCGGCCTTGGACCAGGAATCCGTCACGGTGATGGAATTGATTCTTGCGGACATCTGGAAATCGCCCGACACTGGCTGGTATAGATAGCCGAACTGGTCTGCGTTATCCCAGATATCCGTTCCAGACCCAAGAACCGTCCAAACCCCCTGATTCTGCGTGGCGCTGCCAGTCAGTCCAACACTGCCGATGTCCGTGAACGACCAGAGTTGGGTAACTGAAAGCGAATCAAACGTGCTGGCGTTCAGCAGACTGTTGTTATGGCTCGTGACCGACAGACCGACGTACACCATCTCGTTCATGACCACGGTGCTGCTGCCTGCGATGTTCCAGGTGCTGCCATCCAGGGATTCATATGCCGAGAGCAGATTTCCCTGCCGAACCAGACGCACCCACACAGGGGCCTCATCCTCCTGGCCGACCACAGACACACTCGATCCAGCGGTCAGAGCACGATGCAGGAATTCTGTGCCGTTGGACCCGGTGATGAACATCGAAGCATGTTTGGCATCAGCGGCCAGCGATTCACGCACCATCACGCCGGCTTTGGCCCACTGATCGGTCACGCTGATGGAACTCACACGTGCGGAAAGGTCAAAGTCGCCACGGATGGTCTGATAGAGGTAGCCGAACTGGTCGGAGTTGCCCCAGATGTCCGCCCCGGAGGAGGTGATGGTCCATACCCCCTGATTTTCATTGGCGCTGCCAGCCAGGCCGACGTTACCGATGTCATCGTAGAACCAGAGCTGTGTCGGCGGCTCAACCTCGACCGTGGCGGTGTTGGAGTAAGGCGAATCATCGAAGCTATGCGTGGCGCGGATACGGAAGGTCAAGTTCTGGCCGGGGGTGGGGGAATCAATGGTATGTTGCTGGGTATTGATATCCAGCGTGGCGATGGTCGTGAAGTTGATGCCGTCGATAGACTGTTCGAGCTCAAAGCCGGATTCGCGGTCGCAATTGTCGGTCCAGGCCAGGTCGATTCCGCCGGCGGCGTTGACTACAGCTGTCAGCCCGGTGGGAGTGATGGCTCCGGTGCGATACATAATGATCTTGGCCAGCAGATCCTCTTCGACGAAGATGAGGTATTCGCCGTTGGAGCGTTGGAAAGCGCTGACCGGTTGCACCGTATCGAGCCAGCCGCCGTACCCGCCGATCTCAGGGCCGCGCGCCAGATCGGCAACCTTCTGGCCGGTGGTCTTGTCATAGGCGATGACCGCACCTGTGGTACCCATGGCAGCGATAATTCGGTTACCGGCCATCGAAATGGACTTAACCGTAACAATATCACCTGCCGGGGGATCAGCGTCATAAGGAAGTACGGTCCGCCATGCCAGGGTACGTGATCCGCTCCAATTGTTGATACGGACTAATTCACGCCCCGCCTCACCCCAAAGAGTACCATCGCGGGGATTGGCGCTGGTGTAACCGCTGAGGAACATGGAATCTGTTTCTGGCTCATAGATCGCGCGCCCCAGATTCGTGATGGGGCTCAGGGGGAACGACGACTGAACACTCGCACTGAAAATGGGAACTCCAAATGCATTGATACTGGTCATGGTGTACTTGCGCAGGCCTGAATGAATGCCCGAAATCCATACCGCACCATTGGAGTCAATGGAAATCCCGTAACCATCCTCGCGACGTGAAGCACCTGTGTTGATCACCTCTGTGCTCTGCTGC
>JAAUTM010000265.1 GCA_012031455.1 Phycisphaerales bacterium | reverse complement strand
GCCATGCGCTGTGTACAGGCGATCATGCAGGGTCTGCTGGCTGATCGCAGCCGGTTCGAGCAGGCCCAGTTTGACTTCATCCGCAATACGGCGAACAGCATCGATGATCTCAGTCCGCGAGCCATAGTTGATCGCCAGCACCAAACGCAACCCGGTATGGTTTTTGGTGAGCTCGACGGTTTGATCCAGCACCTCGAGCAGGCGTGGGGACAGACCATCACGACGACCGATCTGGGTGAAGCGGATGTTGTTGTCGAGCATGGTCTGCCGTTCGGAATGCAGGTACTCCACGTAAAGGTCCATGAGAAAGTCCACTTCCTCGCGTGACCTGCTCCAGTTTTCGGTGGAAAAGCTGTAGAGCGTGAGGACCTCGATGCCGATCCGGGCACATTCGGTGACGATGGGGCGTACGGCCTCGGCCCCGGCCTTGTGACCCATGGAACGTGGCTTGCCATGTCGCTGCGCCCAGCGACCGTTGCCATCCATGATGATGGCAATATGCCTTGGCAGTGCGGGTAAATCCGCGCTGATGGCAGGGGGCGAAGTTGATGCACTCGTGTTCATAAAGATCAACGGGTTGGTCGGTGAATCGGTTGGTCGGTGAATCGGCTTGAAGCCCACACCGCATCGGTGTGGGTGATTGTTGGTCGATGGGTCAATGATTTTTGTAATCCGCCCACTCGCCCACTTCATCATCACTGTGCCAGAATCTGATCGCGCCTTCGGCCCACGCATACAAGCTTTACGGGAACGCCCGTAAATTGTTCGATCATACGCAGGTAGGCTTTGGCATTTGCGGGAAGCTGGTCAAAGCGGGTGCAGTCATCCAGCGATTGGGTCCACCCGGGTACTTCCTGATACACCGGTTTGACCTTTGCCAGCATCAGCCATCGGCTGGGTAGGCTTCCACAGTTTTGCCATCGATTTCATAACCAACGCACACTTTGAGTTTTTCGATGCCGGTCAGCACGGACAAGCCGGTGCTGGCGATGGCGGTGGCTCCGCTGAGTCGTGCGGAGTAGCGTACTGCCACCAAATCAAGCCAGCCGACGCGCCGGGGCCTGCCGGTGGTGGTGCCATATTCTTTTCCTACTTCACGGATGCGCTGGCCCAGCGGATCATCGCCTGCAAGTTCGGTGGGGTGGGGTCCGCCGCCCACACGGGTGGCGTAAGACTTAACCACACCGATCATGTGCTTGAGTGTGCCGCCGGGAACCCCGGTGCCTGCATATAAGCCCAGTGATGAACAGGAACTGGAAGTCACAAACGGGTACGTGCCATGGTCGATGTCCAGCAGCGTGGCATTGGCGCCTTCAAAAAGCACTTGTTTCCCGCTGCCCAGCGCTTGGTGGAGCAGGTCAGTGGTGTCACAGATATGGGGTTTGAGCTTTTCACCCATGGCGATGAATTCGTCACTGATCGCACGGGCATCGAGGGTTTCATATGCCTTGCCACATTGCTGGGCCAGGGCTGCAAGCATGACATTTTTAATGGCGACGATGCGCTGCAATTTGCTGCGCAGTTCATCAGGCAGCAGCAGGTCGCCGATACGCACTGCCGTCCAGCGCAGAGCCTTGTCGGCATAGCATGGGCCGATGCCCCGACCGGTGGTGCCGATGCCCGAACCTTCCCAGGTTTTGTCACCCGCCTGGTCGAAAAGCTGATCTTCGAGTTTGTGATAAGGCAGAACCACGTGGGCCCGGTTGCTGATGCGCAGATTTTCAGCCACCTTCACGCCGCGCTCACGCAGACCGGTGATTTCCTTGAGCAGGCCGACGGGGTCCACCACCACGCCGTTGCCGATGATGTTGATGGCCTGAGGGAAAAGAATGCCTGAGGGAATCAGGTGGAGGGCGAATTTTTCGTTGCCGATGTGGACGGAGTGGCCGGCGTTGTTCCCGCCGTTGTACCGGGCGACATAGGCAAAACGAGATGCCAGCAAATCGACGATCTGCCCCTTGCCTTCATCCCCCCATTGCAGGCCACATACAGCGGCGTGGCCCTGATCCAGCCCCAGATGCTGGAATATCGCCAAAGGCTCGGCAGGAGGTTGGTCGGGGGTCATCTTGTGCGGTGTTGAACTCATGGATTGATCCTTGGCGCATAGCGCAGACGCAGACGGACAAACCTGCAATTGTAGCAGATCGGCTTGGCCCCGGTATCCGATGGTGAATGATAAACCTGTGGGATTGGCGATCGATCCTAACACCAGCCATCTTTGGGTTCGTTCAAATCCCGTTCACCTAGAAGCGTGAACCCTTTACGACGAAGCACACGACCGGTGGCAGTTGGATCATCGGTGTGCAGGACGATTGCGGGAGCAGCATTGGGACGTTGAAAAAGCGGATAGATGTAGCAAATGTTGATTTCAGCCTGGACCAGAGACCTGCACAATTCGACCAGAGAACCGGTAGCCCCCGAGCTTAGCCCCGGATTAGCGGGGGGTAATTCAGCCACAAGCACCGGGGTTTCCGAAAAAGGCATTTGGGCGCGTTCCAGCAGACGACGGGTGATGTCCGGGCGCGAAACGATCAGGCGATCGACGGCAAAGTCCGCCCCTTCCACCACGGATAAAGCCAACACCTTGATCGCCTGCCCGTACAGCAGTTCCATGATCTCGAGCATCCGCCCGATCCGGTTGTCCACAAACACATTGAACTGTGTGTTGCGGGGCGGTTCATACCCATTGAGCGTCAGATCATCGACGGGTGATTGCGTCATGTTGGATAATTATTGTAACCAAAACACGATAAAAGCCTATGCATAAAGGATGATGGGTCATGGATAATTTTCAATTAAACATACATAAGGCAAAATGGATGGTCTGAACTAAATCCAATATTCATGGCACCTTCTTGTGCAGCAAACACTGACGTATAGATTCAAATCTTGAAATCCGTGTCTGAACTTTATCCATTATCCATCATCCTTTATCCATTAAATGTAACCGCCCTGGCATCAGGTAATAAATCTCCCAAGGCAGGGTGATTTCCTGCACGGGTCTTTGCAGTTGGCTGGCCCATTGGTGCATCTGTTCCCGATAGTGGCTGACCATGCCCTTGGCCTTGCCTCCCAGACTCAGTGAAGGAAACGACACCACAATCCAGCGTGCAGGCAAGCCCTCCAGAATTTTGAGAGTCGCCCCTGTTTGCTGTTGTTCCAGACACGGGGCTACTTTCAGCAGCATTGCCACATCCACCGGCCGGGTCCATGAGTCCACCAGCAAATCCTGACAAAAGCCTCCCCCGTCTGCCCGCAACCACGCAGCCAGCGATTGATCGCCTCCACCATGCGGCTGTCAATTTCGGTGCAGTAATACATCGTGGTTCGTGGCAAACCCATCCATGGCAGGGCAAAGGCGTTCACACCTCCGCCAAGGTCCACCAGACTGGCCGGGGTCCCCGTGATTGCCCACAACTGCTCATACACCCTTGAACAGTCCACCCGGCGCTCGGCTGAACTGGCGTGGGTTGCCAGCACCTTCTCCGCCAGGGCCTTGATCTGTGCATCATCTTTCCAATCCACCTGATTCAGCCAGGTTCCCCATCGGCGTACATCATCACTCACGTACGAAGCAAACACCTGGTGCAGTTTGCGTTTGGCAGCTTTGAGTGCATCATCGGTTTTGGGATGACGTTCCATGGCCCACGCAGCGACCCGCTGGAGTGTCCCCGGACACAGATGGGCGTACTTCCGCGTTTGAGCAAGATTTTGTGCCAGATCGATGGGGTCGGCTGGTGACATGAACTAAGCATAACCCCGATCGGCAGAGTCTCAATTCCAACCCGGATTACACGGCGTGGCTCATTTCGCGGAAGCCATCATGGCTGAGGTATTTTTCCACGGCTTCGGCGCTCATGGGCATGGCGAAGAAATATCCCTGTCCTTGATCGGCTTCGAGGGTTGCATTGCAGGAGCTGGTGGCTGTTTCAG
>JAAUTM010000264.1 GCA_012031455.1 Phycisphaerales bacterium | reverse complement strand
AACCAGTCCTGTAATTTACGAATGCGCAAGGGCAGCGGATCCGTGTCAGGGCTGAAGCTGCGGATCAGTTCCTGCAAACCTGACGCAGGTGTTCCGGCACAACAAGGTCCCGCTCCGTAGGTTCATTGGGCAAGCTTTGCGGACTGAATACCTCATAGCCCCCTGACGACATGCTTCGCCCGGAACGCACCGCAAAGGCAGGGTTGGCCATGACCCTTCGCCCGTAGGCTGCGAAAACCTGCGTCCCCAGCGGAAGGAAAAATGTTTGTCCCATGGAACGATCCGGATACACCCACCCCAGCCGTTCTCCCGGATTGGTCCCCGTCAGGTTGAACAGAACTCGCCCACTGCTCGCAGATTGATTGGGCGATGGCCGAACATCCAATGTCTCTTCCATGATCTGCCAGGTACCGGTTTCATAAAGGTCATACACCGCGCCACGCAGATACTCCATCGGTTCTTCTGACCACAGGCGAATCATCACCCGCTCACCCTGCTGATTGATCTGCAGTTGCTGGCTTAAGCCCACCCGTGCGTTGTGGGCAAACCCCACGTATCCGACCCCAGCCCCGCTGAGCATCCGCTGCGTCATGTAGCGGTTGATACCCGTTAAGGTGTAATTCACCAAGGCCTGCATACCCAGCCATGTCATCAGCAGCAATACTAGGGCGATGCCATAGCGAACCAGTGGTATTTGCTGGAGTGCCAGATGGTCCCGCAAACCAAGCTCCCGTCTTACCTGCAGCATTAACACGGGTAAAAATAAAATCAGCAAGGGTGCAAAAGAGTCGTTTTCCGGAGCTGTCCCTGCCAGGGCAAAGGCAAACAATGCGCTGGCCAGGGCCTGTTGCCGTTCGGCCGCAGTTTGGGCACTGGTAAGAATGTACCCCCCCCAGCGACACACCGTAGAATCCGATCAGAAACAGCAGATCAATGGGAAACCAGCCGGTGAAACTGTTATTTAAAACCTCCCGGCTCCACAAACCAAACGGCACCATGAGCAAGATCGCAAACAAGGCCCGTGGCGGGCCGGGCAACCGAAACCCGGTGAAAAGGTGAGCGACTAAAAACACACCGGCAAGCAATGGGAACGTGTATGTACGTGAACCAAACGCCAGTGCTGCATCGGCAATCAGCAGTGCCGCCACCGACCAGGGATGTTCACACCGAAACCATTTCACAAGCGCACCACCCCTTCCTCCACCTGCTGGACTGTCAGCTGGGTGACATCACCTGCAGGCAGGCCCACAACCTCTGTGTGTGAATCATCGGTAAGCACCACCACCTTGACCATCGTGCCAGCATCCAGCACCTGTTGCACCAGCCTGCGACGAGGCTCATCCCATTGCATGAACAGCAGTATCACCGTCGAAATCTGTTCCAGTTCATCGCGGAACCGGGGTGTCAAACGTTCCAGCGGATCCGTCGGACATGCATCCAGACACGCCAGAATGTCGAGAATATTATCCAGATAAGCCAGGGATCGACCCGCCTGCAGGTAATACAACTCCGGCCCTGCTGCGAACAGGTCCACCACATATTCCTGCCTTGCAAGGTAATCACTCACCGCTGCAGCCAATGATAAATTCGCTTCAAGTGATCGCTGTTGTCCCTGCCCACGTTTCCACCAGCGCGAAAGCCCCGGCAGGTGATTTTTATTGCTCAAGCTGCGTCCGTTGCCGGGAACATAAGTATCCACCAATATCGCAATGCGGCTGAGAAACTCCTCCTGATACTGACGGACCACCGGCACACCCACCCGTGCCCACGAGCGCGGATGCAAATCACGCAGTCGATCCCCCGTGCGATACTCACGATTGCCGATGAACTCCATCGATTCACCCACCTGACTGGTCAGCACAATTCCCCCAGGCTGGTAACGCGGACTTACGGGCAATTGCAGGCTGTTCAGTGCCTTGAATTTGGGATACACCACCAGTCGGGTTGGCTGCGAATGATGAATGCGGGCTTGCGTCAAGCCAAAGGGGAAAGTCGATAGCACGGTTGGGCCGGGTAACTGGTATATGCCACGCTTGCTGACATGCAGGGAATACCGGATCGCCTGCGATTCACCGGCATCCAATTTTTCCAGGTAAACAGGTTCATCTTCAATCGTCAGCTCGCCCGGCAGACGAAATTCGTAGGCACCGATATCGCTGAGCGTTCGTAAACCAGTGTTGTGCAATTGCAGAGTGAGATCAATATTCGCCCCAGCCACGCAGCGGTCCGGATGCTGATGCACCACCTTGACCCTGGGCCTGGCCAGCAGGGTATATCCGAAGCTCAGTAAAACCAGCGAGAGAAATAAGGGGAACGCAAAAGAACCGGCCATGACACCGGGAAAGGCACCGGCAATGGTGGAACCTGCCATGGCGATCAGAAGGAATCGCCCCGGCCGAGTGACATGTTCACGCCAGGCATCTCGAATCTGCCGACTGGTACGCAGCACCAGCGACTTCTCGCGTGCGGTTCGCCACAGGTTGCCCCAATTCAACTGCGTCATGTACTGCTTACGCCCATAGAACGGGTTACAGGACCATCTTCGACCCGGCACTAGCGTATGGCTGATTGTTCATTGTATTGATGTCGAGGCCATGCATTACATGATAATTGATATGCAGCTGCCTAATTATCGCACACGGTGCATGATCGCTGCCCACAGGTCACGCAAAGGATGGGCATCAGAACCGTGGGTCATTTTATGGTCCAACGTTTGCACTGAATTAATGTGTGTTGAAGTCGCGACCAACCGATGTTCCCGAATGCCCAAACTTAATGCAAAGGCGGAAGTACCAGGCCTATACTTGATTTAACTTGTCAGGAAAGGAGCGCGATGAAGACCCTTCTTGAACCGTGTGAATCGCTCGATGCTGTGAAACTGGCATCCCTTCGACCGGTGGTGCGATATGTGGATGCCGACCTAGCGGTGGTTGATTTGAAATTGACCTTGACCCAGACACCACCGACCCATCCGCGCACGAATAAACCTGCCCGGGTGGAACTGCTGGTTGAAGTTCGCAGCACGGATAGTTTTGTGGACACTCAGCAGTTGCCATTGTCCCTGCGTGGTGTGGCAGGCAGTGCACGACTCGAAATTGTTCAGCCTCTGCGCTGGTGGCCGGCCAACATGGGCGATCAGCCTCTTCATGATCTGGAAGTCGGTCTGCTTATCAACGATGAACTCACGGACCTGCGTTCCATTTCCATCGGCCTGACCTCCGTGCGTCAGCTTCAATCAACCTCCAATGCACCCTCCACGGATGCGATGCTGGTGGTCAACGGCAAACCTTGCAGCTTTTCTGCCATCGTGCCGGTCGATGAGGTGAACCAGCAGAAATTGCTGCCCGTGGCTGGTGATGCACTGCTGCTGGTGCGTGATCACTATGGCCCGGACATTCTCTACAACGCTGCTGACCGCGCTGGCATTCTCATGGTCCAGTCCGTCCCGATTCATCCCCAAGGCCATCCCGAGTGGGATGTCGATGCTCAGGTGGATCGGCTGACCATGCATCCGAGCCTCGCAGGCTGGTTCGTGGGGCACCTAGGCAGGGTCAGTGATACCATGGCCCAAACCCTGCGCGAGCTTGATCCAACCCATCAGGTCTTTCGCGAGCTGCCCAGCCTGTCATGATGGCTGTGGCTTATGGGTATTGATCGGGTGCCATCCCATGCTCCAATCCGCCCAGCGTGCTGTATTTGATGAAGTGCTGGAAACGGTGTTGGCCGATTTGCCCGAACACCTTCATCAATTGCTCGAAGAAGTGCCACTGGTGGTGGAGGATATGCCCTCGCCCGCAGTCTTACGTGATTTGGAACCCGACGGTGATGTTGATGGCTCAGGGCTATGCGGCCTGCACTGGGGTATCGCCCTGACGGATCGCAGCATCGAACACAGCGGAACGATTCCCGACCAGATGATGATTTCGGAACCGACTTTG
>JAAUTM010000263.1 GCA_012031455.1 Phycisphaerales bacterium | reverse complement strand
GTGCCGGGCAACAGGCACTATTGCTGCCAGAACATAAACGCATCGATCCCGTAGCCAACGAGGTAAAGCGGGATACCAGTGGCATCAACGAGGGTAAACGCCTGCTCCCAGAAGCCTGCTGAAATAGGTGTATCCTGCCACATCATCATGAGAAACAGCAGAAAGAGCAACTGGCTGTAGCGGTAGATCATATCGGCAATCTCATCGGGTAGGAAGGGGGCGGCAATGCCAAAGCCGTCCAGGGGGGGGAATGGGGATGAGGTTGAACAGGAGGGCGGTTATTTGCAGAAAGCCCAGAAAGGCGAGGGCTGACCAGAAGGGGATACTCTGGGCGGTGATAGTGGTTATATCGAGAACGTGACCGCGGTGGTCGGTGATACGGTGGATGGGGAATCGGTGGGATGGTGAATGGGGGTCTGCATGTTTGGCGCGGATCAATGCGTATAGATATGGCTCATCACCCACACCGACTTGGTGTGGGCTTGGGCGCTCTTTTAAAAACATCAGATCATCATGCGTCGCACCTTTGGTGCTTGGCTAAACCTCGAACCAGACCATCCATCATCCTTTATGAGCCTGACCCAGCAGGTGCGGGCGGAGGGTGACGATATCGGGCAGGTTGCGGTAGTAGCCATCGAAATCCAGCCCGTAGCCAACGACAAAATCATCGGGGATGTCAAAGCCAACGTAATCCACGGGGAAGGCTCGGGCCTGGGGGCGGTCCTTGCGCAGCAGCACGCAGGTGCGCAGGCTGGCGGGGTGGCGGTTGCGCAGTTGATCGCAGACCAGACGCAGGGTTTGCCCGGAGTCGAGGATGTCATCGAGCACCAGCACGTGAGCCCCTGTCAGGTCGGATGGAATGCTGCACAGGGATTGCTCAAGGGCAGCCCCCTGGCTGGTGGTGGCACTCCCGGGGTAGCTGGTGACGGAGATCAGGCGGATACGCATGCGCAGAGGCAGATGCCGGATCAGGTCGGCGACGAAGATGATGCTCCCCGTGAGGATGGGAATGAGCGTGAGTTCCTCGCGGAAGTTTTCATGACCGGCCGGGCCGACCAGATCAGCGGTGATTTGCCGGGCCATGTCATGCACCCGCCGGGCCAGGGTGTCACGATCCAGCAGGATGCGTTCGATGTCAGCTTGCATGGTGAAAGTGTAATGCAATCGGGCCAACATTTCGCCGGGGGGGCCATGGCAGATTGAATGCCCCGGACATATCCGGGGACCATGGCTGGGTCTGCGTGGCGCATTGCACACTGAAAAAATAGTTGACAACGAAACATGTATCGCATACTATGTAACACATAGCATAGGAGACACACCATGCGGATTGAACGCGAACTGATGCGGGGGGCCGGGCCGATTGCAGTGCTCAAGTTGCTCGAACGGGGGGAGATGTATGGCTATGAACTGGTCGAAGCCCTTGCCAGGCAGACCGATGGGGTGCTGGCGATGGGTCAGAGCACGCTTTACCCGATGCTTTACAACCTGGAGGCCAAGGGCCTGGTGGCATCACGGGTGAATGATGATGGCCCCCGGTCCCGGCGGTACTATCGGCTGACCACCAAGGGTAAACGCCGGCTTGTTCACGCCACGCAGCAATGGCAGGCAGTGAGCAAGGTCATGCACAGCATCGGCCTGACAACTCTGCAATCCGGAGGTGTGGCATGAGTGAAAACATCAAGGCTGGCGCCGTTTCGCATCGTCGCCTGACCACGCAAATGCATATCGACCAATCCGGCCTGCCATCGCAAGCGGCGGATGTCGTGCAACGGGTGGTACGGCGAACACGTTTGTGGCCCAGAGAACGTGAGGATGTCACCCGGGAACTGATCGCCCACTTCGCTGATGGGCTGGAAGCAGGTGCTTCCGTGGATCAGTTGATCCGGGATTTTGGAGATCCGGAGAAAGCAGCGAGGCTGATTCGCCGGGCCAAGAAGCGCAATCGTCCCTGGTGGTGGCACACACAGGAACGCTTGGGGCAATTATTGCTGGTATTGGTGGCAGTGTATCTGGGTTTGTGGGTGTGGCTGATGACAGGCAAGCCACAACCGAGTGTGGACTATATAGCACAGTTGAACGCCGCGGCCATGGCGGTACCCAGTGATCAGGCGGCTTGGCCAATCTACCGTGAGGCTGCCATTGCCTACAAACTGAATCAATTCGATACCTCACCTTTGTATGTAAAAGAGGCAGACAAAAGACTACACTTGGCGAGGCCCGATGACTCACAATGGTCTGCAATGGTTGCATATCTTGATCGTCACGCAGAATTAATTGACATGATTCATCAGGGGGCTGCTCGTCCGGGGCTGGGATTCATCGCTGGGCATGACATGGACATTACTCAGCGCGACAGGCTTGCGTTCTATGGTGAGGAACAGGCAACGGTCATCGAGCAGCCCACGGAAGATCGCTCGTATGCACAGCAACTAGCTGAGGAATCATTGATAGGTGTGCTGCTGCCACACTTGGGAATGATGCGGAAGATGGCGGAGCTAATGGTGGCGGACATGCGCCTGGCAGCGGTGGCTGGCGATGGTGCACGAATTGTAAAGGATATGGAGAGCATCATCGGCCTGGCCAGACATGCGCGAGAGATCCCCTTGGTAGTGAACGATCTGGTGGGTGTGAGTATTCTCAGTATGGGACTGCGGGAAGTATCGGATATACTGCATCATAGAAAACAATCACTCGATGTTGCTCAGTGGATACAGATAGCCCACTTGCTGGCAAGTATCGATCCGCTGATGCAGGTACGCTTCGAGGGTGAGCGTATGTTCATGTATGATACTTTGCAGAGAGTCTATGCCCCCAATGGGCAGATTACGAGCGAAGGGATGAAGTATTTGCTTCATCTGGATCAGTTAATAGTAACTACTAATCATAATGATGCGAGCTACCAACAGTTGTCAATGTCCATGGGCTTGCCATTGGTCTATATAGTCATGGCGGATCGTGGTCAGATGCAGACAAAATATGACCACTACATGGATCTTACCGCCAAGCGTGCTGTAAAGCCTTTTTGGCAGCAATTGAGTGAGCCTTCGGAGTCAAAGTTGTTTGTGGACCAACTCATGTCCTCGAATCTGGGGTTTGTGCGTTACTGGCCGGTTGTAGTACTGGCTCCAGCGCTTGATGGGGTGAGTGGAACGATGGCCAACTTGATAGCCTTGCGTGATGCGGTGCAGGTGGCGATTGCTTTGGAGCTGTATCAGCGCGAGCTTAAGCAGTACCCCGATACCTTGGGGCAACTGGTGCCACGCTATCTGCCGACGATGCCGGTCGATCATTCCACGGGCAAGGAGTTGCTCTATCGCATGGTGGATGGCCAACCGATGCTCTATGGCCGAGGATTGGATGGTGATGATGATGGCGGATTGATGAGCAAGAAGGCCCTTCGAGCGCTGGCCTCGGATAAGCCCGGATGATACGGATAACGGGGATTGGGTTCTGTTTCCTACGCCCCAGAAAGGAACCCCCTGATGGCATCGGCAGCCATGACAATTGCATCAGGGTGTTGACGGTGAATTTCGGTGGCGGCGTGCGGGTCGGCCGGCGAGGGCTGCGAGGGTGCCGCTGAAGATCAACAGGCTGGCCGGTTCGGGGATGGTATAGGCGAAGAATCCGCGACCGCTGGTGCCAAAGAAGATCTGATCGGGGTTTTGCGGGTTGAAGGCGATGGTGGGGCCGCGAAGCATGGGCAGTGTATCACTGAGTGATCGCCAGGTCAGACCGGTGTCCTCACTGAGCCAGACGCCGTTGGCCTGCATGATATCGCGGTATGGGTCATCATCGGTGGTGAGTACGAGTCGGGTGGGGTCTGTGGGGTCCACAGCGATACCGGTGGCTCGCAGGGCAAGGGTTTTGAGGCACCGGTGAGCTTGTTGGGGTTGAGGACCTGCTCCCATTTGCCAGCATAGTATTTCCAGAGTCCC
>JAAUTM010000262.1 GCA_012031455.1 Phycisphaerales bacterium | reverse complement strand
GATGGTGGCCGGTAGTTGGCGGTGTTGATGAACGATTCGAGCACCAGCAGCGGATGCAACGGCGTGAGCCAGGTGGTCTGGCGATAGCCGCCCAAGCCTGCACCTGCGCCCGCGCTCAGGGAAGTTCCGCCCAGGTTCTGGATGGCGCGCAGGCCATGGTCCAGGGCATAGGAACCCACCAGATAGGCCCCGATGATGACCACGAATAGAAACACGGCTTTGCGGCCACCTTTGCGTGAAACTGAAAGTGCCACCGCCACCGACCCGACCACCAGGGCGGTGAGGGCTGCGACGGCAAAGGCTGCGAACACGGCCTGCACCGGTACGCCGCCGAAAAGCATCAGCACGGAAAACAGCGGCAAACCCCCGGCCAGGAGCGCCAATACAAAAAACAATCGGCCCATCAAGGAACCCAGCACGATCTGCATATTCGACATCGGCGTGGTGAGCAGAATGTCAAAGGTCTGCCCGGATTGTTCCTGGGTGATCGCCCCGGCCATGAACAACGGTGCCAGCAGACACACCAGAATCACCTGCCCGTAACTGACCACGGCAAACACCCGTGTGCCGGCCTTGGCCAGGTCGGTAAGGCTCTGGGTGCCAAGTCCGCCCCCCAAGAGCAGCCCGATGAGTACCAGCAGGATCAGCACCCCCAGGTAACCCATGCGCACCCACAGGTGGCTAGCCCGTCGTGATCCGCCTTGCACCACCCGCAGCAAAAGGGGATTGGCGGGCAGCAGGTACCAAAACCAGTGATAGATCGCGTTCATGCGGATATGTTAACGCTTTGTCGCGGCACTTAGCGCCGGAATGTCGGTGAGTCGGTTAATCGGTGAGTCGGTGAGTCGGTGAGTCGGTTTTAGTTTAGCGACGCACCGCAGGTGCGACCAAGCAACCGCTGATTAAAGTTTAGCGACGCACCGCAGGTGCGACGCAGCGAGCGCAGTCTATCGTTTAGCGTCGCACCGAAGGTGCGAGACTTCAGATGCCGATTCCTATTGCATCATATTTACAACCTCATGCGATGCGGACCGAAGTTGGCATCATAGTAAGCCACGGTGGCGCGACCCGGCGGAGAAATCTGATCCAACGCGGCGCGATCCTGATCCGTGATGCTTACGTTAAAGGCCCCAGATTGTCGAGCATCTGTTCCATGGTGCGCGGGCCGATGATCGGGCTGGTGATCCCCGGCTGATGCATGCACCATGCCAATGCGAGCTGCCCGGCGTTGCAACCTTTTTCCTGTGCCAGCGCCTTGATCGCATCAGCGATATCAAATGCCTGATCCGTCAGTTTGCGTTTGCCCGGACCTTTACGTTCTTTCCAGCGGCCTTCCTCGGGCATCACACCGCGCTGATATTTCCCGGTGAGAAAACCAGCTGCCAGTGGCGACCAGGGAATCACACCGATGCCAAAGGTTTGCGCCATGGGCAACAGTTCACGTTCGATCCGGCGATCCAGGAGGTTGTAAGGTGGCTGCTCGCAGACAAAACGATTGAGGCCCAGTTCCCGGGACAGCCACAATGCTTCAACGACCTGCCAGGCTGCGAAAGTACTGGTGCCGATGTAGCGCACCTTGCCCGCGCGGATAAGGTCATCCAGTGCACGCAGGGTTTCATCGATGGGCACGGTCGTATCGGGCCGATGGAGTTGATACAGATCGATCCAATCGGTTTGCAGACGTTTGAGTGATGCGTTGCAGCCTTCGATGATGTGCCGACGGGAGCTGCCCATGAGGTTGGGGTCCTCATCGGACATGCGATTGTAAACCTTGGTCGCCAGTACGATGCGTTCACGTTTGCCGTTGCGTGCCAGGGCATTGCCGACAATGATTTCGCTCTGGCCACGGGAATAGACATCGGCTGTATCGAGGAAGTTGATGCCCTGCTCCAGAGCCCGATCGATGATATCCATCGAGGCTGCTTCCTCGGCACTTCTGCCGAACATCATGCACCCCAGACAGAGCGAACTGACTTTCATCCCGGTGCGACCAAGACTGCGGTATTCAAGAGCCATGGAAAATTCTCCTGAGGTCAACCATTGAACGGTCCGTGTTATCTATCGGATCAAATGATGCTAGCAGGAACGAGTCAAGCGATTCCAAAATGCACGCAGATTTGATGAAGCTGTTTGTCCTTGGTCCATAACCCAGCACCCATCCTCAACGAAGAACCAATTAGATGCACATCGATCCAGCCCAACCCTTTGCCCATCAGTGCATTCTGCTCGATAAAACTTAACACTTCGTGATCGGAAAGAATTGGAGCCTGTTTGAGTTCATGGAAAAGCGCGAGTATCTGCTTTCTTTTTGGTAGATTCCCGCAAGCCAGTTCTCCTATGACCATGGGGTGTACCACCACTTGATCATCATTCAACAATGTGGCAAGCTGCCGATCATGTGAACGAAAATGGTGTATCCAGACTGATGTGTCCACCAGGATCATTTCGGTTTGCCACTTCGTGGTTTTAAGGCAGCAGGCAAACGACGGCGAGGAATCGCCCGCATCGCCGGTCCTGAGCCTCCCAGCGCTGCCAGTCGGGAAGCACTGGCTTTGCTGATCAAAGACTCCAATCCCATGCGCACCAAGGCTGTTTTCTCGTGAACACCAGTCAGCTCCGCTGCCCGCAGAAACTTGTCATCGTCGATGTTCAGGGTCGTTCTCATGCTTCATACTATGAACCATAGGTATGCTTTGTGCAATCATAACACCATGAAAATATCTCACCGCTTCTGCACCCCTGACACGGGCACATCCTTTTCAACATGAATGCCTGCGACCGCTGACTGACCCGGGGTTGAGCCAGCGCCAGTCGGGGGCTGACTGCCACGCTCACCGACAATCTCGCGCCAGGGAATGCCCAGGTACTCCGCGATTCGGCTCTGCACATACTTGGGGGCCACCACCACCAGTTTGTCCCCGATCACCTTGACCGATCCATGGGCACCACCAGTCTCGCGCCAGAGCGTCGGCTCCACCGCAGCCTGCAACTCGTCGGCCAGTTTTTGGGCAGCATCCAGTTTGGCCTGTGCGTAATCAACATCACTGCCCCGGCTACGCTGCTCGAAGGTGATCGTGCCCGGCCCGCTGCTTCCCCCACGCAGGTAACCCGTGGTGTCCACCCGTGACAAACGCCGGTTATCCAAAACCTGCAAGCGCGTGGCAATGTCATACACCCGTGTCACCGGGCGCTGGTTGGCGTCGGCTTTACTGAGCAGTTCCAATGCATGTTCGCTGACATCAAACATGAGGGTGACCTGATCATTGGAAAGCGTCTGCATCGCCAGAGCCAGCACCTGACCTGCGGGGACATCGTGGAGTTGCATGGACACCAACTGCCTGGGGTTGATCCCCTGACTTTCAAGCAGCTCCCAGTTGACCAGTACCTCAATACCCGTGGCTTTGGACCACCAATCCACAAATTCACGGGCGGTGATGTCCTGTAAATCCACCCGGGCGATGATGTCCCCCAGTCTCCCCGAAGCACTTGGCCGATCCTGGGTCACCACGGGTGCAGCCGTGTCAGTCGGCAAATCCGTCAGCCTGTTGACAGGCTGGGCACCAAGGGTGGTGGTTAATGCACCGAGCAAGAGTGTCATCGTGCAGGTCATGCGGATCATCAGCAGGCTCCGTGACCAAGTTCGTTCCCACCAATTCTAGCGCCGTATGAATCCATCTGAAATCGATGAAGCAGATATCACGGGGTTGAAGTGGGGCTTGTGGTGTTGTTGAGGATTTCCTGCACCCGCTCGCGCACCCGTTCCTGCCAGAGGATTTTCACGCACGCAGCCGTGGGGATGGCCAGAATCATGCCCAGCACCCCGGCCAGGCTCCCGCCCACCAGCACGGCGATCAAAACCGACAGCGGATCCAGCTCGTGGCCTGCCTCGAACTCAAAGGACTCAAACGATCCCAGCCATCGACGCTACTGGGCGATGA
>JAAUTM010000261.1 GCA_012031455.1 Phycisphaerales bacterium | reverse complement strand
TTCCCTGGGTCTGTCCACCAACGATGTCAACGAAATTGTCGCGGCTAACTAATCTCTAATTCATCAGGTTCCTCGGGCCTAACCGCCCGGGGACTTTTTCTACGAGCCTCGCAACCGGGCGCACGCTACCAGGCTTGTGCGCCCGTGGCGTTTCATGAAGAAGTGGTCGAGTGGCCAAGTGGTCGAGTGGTCGAGTTCGGGAATCGGTTTGACCCCTCCCCCCCTTGGGAGAGGGTGAGGTGAGGGCGGAAGAGCGAGTTGAACTCCGAATTCACCGCACTTGATCATTCGGCCCTCACCCGGCCTCGCAGACTCGGCCACCCCCGCCACGGCGAGGTCTTCGACTCTCCCAGGGGAGAGGGGCAAAAAGAATCAGGAGGAGGCATTTATGGTGAATTGTGCGCTTATTGCTCGGATCAGCCCACGTACTGCCAGATCCAGCGGTTTCTCCCTGGTCGAGCTCATTATTGTCATTGCCATTTTGGGGATTCTGGCAGCGCTGGTGGTGCCCAAGTTTTCCAACGCCACGGAGGTTGCCAAGTGCAACTCGCTCAAGGAAGACCTGCGGGTGTTGCGAACTCAGATCATGGTTTATCGCGCTCAGCATGGTGGCGTTTCGCCTGGCTACCCCGGAGGCGTGGAAACCGCCAGTCCGACCATGGAAGCCTTTACCAATCAGATGACGCTCTACTCCAATGCAGCCGGTCAGACTTCCGCGACCCCCAGCACGGATTACAAGCTCGGGCCTTATCTGCTGAAGATGCCGGTGAACTCGATCAATGGCAGCTCCGAGATCACGTTCATCGCCAACGATGCGACGTTTCCCACCGAGGCGGACGGGACCAGCGGCTGGTTTTATCAACCTGCCACCGGCCAGGTGGCCGCCAATGTGATCGGGTCTGATCCGGAGGGCAAGGTTTATTTTGACTATTGAATGTTTGGTTTTAGCGATGCGATTTGTCGCATCTGAAGGAAGACGCGGTAAACCGCGGCGCTAACAAGAAATGATGCCACTGCAATTTATGGAGTTTCACCCATGCGATCGCTCAAATATCTCAACACGATTCTGACGCTCATCAACGGTGCTGCTGTCCTTGAACCTCTGGATGATGTGGACCCAGAGCGAGGTACGCCTGGACACAGAAGCACAGGCTCAGCCCACGCTCCCGGACCCCGGTATGCAGCGAGCTGAGACCATCAAGCAGCTGCAGCAGGTCAATGAGAAGCTGGCAGAAATGAATGCCCTTTTCAAAGGTGGCACCGCCCGGGTGCGAGTCGAGAGTATGCCGGAGAAATGAGAGGAAGTGGTCGAGTGGCCGAGTGGCCGAGTGGTCGAGTGAAAAGGAGCTAGGTGCTTGGAGCTAGGAGCTAGGTG
The DNA here is from genome assembly GCA_012031455.1 of Phycisphaerales bacterium. The sequence goes on along the minus strand of JAAUTM010000261.1, from coordinate 2,578 downwards.
CTTGGAGCTAGGTGCTGGGAAGAAAGATATACGAAGGCAAAATCTGCCAAGCCCCTAGCTACTAGCCCCAAGCCGTTTTGAATCGTGAGGCGTGGATGAACCTCATGCAGATAAAAACAAGACATCACGGTGAAGCGCGACGGGTTGGAAGCAGGCGGGCGTTCACCTTGGTGGAGGTGTTGGTGGTGGTGATCATCATCGGCATCGCGGCGGCGGTGGTGGTACCAGCGATGATCAGGCCGGGTTCACTGCATGTGCAGGCTGCTACGCGCATTGTCATAGCCGATCTGCTTTACGCCCAGAACGATGCCATCGCCCAGCAGAAACCACGTCGGGCGGTGTTTGATACGGCCAACAACCGATATCGCCTGACCGATGCGGCAGGGAACACGCTGGCGGCGAACTGGAAAGGTTCAGGCGGCAGCAACTATGTGGTTGATTTCAAAAACGACAGTCGGTTTCAGGGCGTGACCCTCACCACGGCTCAGTTCGGATCGGATGATTTCGTGGAATTCGAGCGAGCTTGGGTCGCCCGGAAGTGGCGGCACGGTGGAACTTACTGCTCAGGGGCTTAAGTACCGAGTCATTGTCACCGACATGACAGGTAAGGTGTCGGTCACGCGGATCGAGTAATCGGACTCAGTTTTATTGGACTGCAGCAGGCATGGTTCAGACAGGCGGTGCGGATGAGCCGGGGATCGAATGAATCACTGTGCGGGGCAGGGTCAACTCCCGTAGGCGGGAGCGGGGCAGTGAGGAGGCAAGGAATTTGCTTTTACGTTGGCTGGAGAAATCTCGACTACCGATCGGCCTGGACATAGGCGGTCGGATGATCCGCGCTTTGCAACTGGCAAGGCGGGGCGATGGCTACCGGGTGATGGCAGCAGCGGGGGCGTTGTTGCCGGCGGACATTCCTGCAGCGGGCAAGGATCGCGACAAGGTGATTGAACAGACCCTGCGCCAGGTGCTGGATCAGGGCGAATTTTTTGGCAAGCAGGTGGTCAGTTGCCTGCCAGCCCATTTGGTTCAATACAAAAATCTTCGTTTGCCACGCATGCCCAGGGAAGAGCTGACGGCTGCGGTGGAGTGGGAGGCCAGGGATCGCCTGCAACTGGGCAACGATCAGGCGGTGGTGCAATTTTTGATGCTGGTGAAGTGCGTCAGGGTGATGAAATCCGTCAGGAAGTGATTCTCATGGCGGCTCCGCTGAGCCTGATTGAGGAGCACGCCCAATTGCTGATGCGCTGCGGATTGCAACCGGTGGCCATTGATGCGGCACCGGCAGCGATGGCGCGGGCACTGGAGAATCAAGGGGAAACCGCTGGGGCCGGGGGCGGTGGAAACATCGGCATGGATACCCCCGCACAGTTCATTCTGGATGTGGGTCATACCAGCGCCAAGGCGGTGGTGGCTCGATATGGACATGTGATGTTTTCAAGATCATTGATCTGGGTGGCAGCAAGCTCGATCAGGTCGTGGCAGGCAAGCTGGGCATTCCGCTCTCCGAAGCGATTGAACTGCGTCGGCGGCTGATGCGGCAGGGCGCGGCGGGTGAGGGCGAACAGCCATTGTTCGGCTCGTCACGACGGGAAAGCATTGACCGTGCAGTGTTCGAAGCATTGCGACCTTTGTACAGCGAACTGGCGACGGAAGTGGGTTTGTGCCTGCGTTATTACAGCGTCACGTTTAGGGGCAGGCGGCCCGAATGCGTGCAACTCACCGGCGGTGAGGCAGGGGATCCGTTTCTGGCCAAGGCCTTGGAAGAAGAATTGAAAATCAGCGCCATCCCGGCCCAGCCACTGATCCATACAGACCTGGCGGAGCAGAATTTGCTGCATGAGGATCAGTATGGTCATCCTGCCGGGTGGACGGCAGCGGTGGGCCTGTCCATGCGTGGGAAGGCAACTTCCGGCGCCCTGCGAGGTGCGGCATGAACCAGATTGATTTTTGCCAGCCTCGTTTCTGGAGCGTCAGGTCCGACACATGCGCATGGTCCGTCAGGGCGTGTTGCTGATGATCATCGTCGGAGGAATGGTGCTGGCTCATCTGGCCTGGCGGCAGTACGGACAACGGCTTGATGAACAGGCGGTATTTCTGGAACAGGAAGCCCAATCCCTTCAACTTCAAACCAAGGAAGCGGACAAGCTTACCCGGCTGCGTTCGGAGCTGATAAGGCGCGTACGCATCCAGCAGGAACTGCAACCGCCGATCATGCCTTCGCAACTGCTGGCACTCATCGGGGATGCCTTGCCTCAATCCGCCAACCTGCTGAATCTGACCTGCAGGACAGCACCCCGGTGCTGAAGGAGAAATCCGCCTCGGCTTCAGGTTCAGGTGCAACCCCGCAGACCGAGTCAGGCAACGGCAAATCCGTACCCCCGGCGATCATCCGCATCACCCTGATGGGACTGGCGCCCAGTGATGCAGAAATCGCAGATTTTTTTGGAGGCATGGTGGAACTTCCAGTCTTTGAAATGTCAAGCTGCTTTACAGCAGGCCCACGCATATCGGACCGCTGCTGGCCCGGGAATGATCGCATTGTGAATTGGAAGCTCCGCTGGATCGTCGAATTGTCGCC
>JAAUTM010000260.1 GCA_012031455.1 Phycisphaerales bacterium | reverse complement strand
CTTAATGGACTCCCCACGGCACGATACACCAGATACAGCACCGGTTCGCCCGCTGGGTTGGCAGCACCGAACATCAGCTTGCACATTTGCTTGCCTGGGATCGCTCCGGTCTGTTCGACCCAGTTCATGCCCCGATCATCCGAACGATAAAGCTTGTTCCCGGCGACGCAGAACCAGGTGTCGGGCTTTTGCGGGTGAATGGTCACATAGCAGTAAGGCTTGATTTCACCCAAACCCTGATTGCGAAGCTGCCAGGTTTTTCCGCCGTCGGCTGAGTAATGAATGCCTTGTTCTTCGGAAGCGGTGAGTAGCCATTCGCCGTTGGCACCGACATGCAGGGCTTGTTTGGTCAGGTCGGCCAGGCCCAGATTCTGCCAGTTGGCGCCGCCATCGCTGGACTTGAACACTCCGGATTGACCCAGAACATAGACCGCGCCGCTCTTGTCAAAGCGGATGTCATGCTGGCGCTTGCGGATGTTTTTGACGTTCAAGACCTGTTTCCAGGTCAGGCCCGCATCGGTGCTTTTGTAGATGCCTTCAAACTTGTTTGCAGGAATGAAAGGCATACTTCCGGGAATGGATTGGTTGACGCAATAGACAATGTTGGGATTGACCGGGTCAAAGCCATAACCCAGAGTCCCGAGCAGGGCTAATCCCTGATCATTGTTGAACCAGTTCTTCCCGCCATCGGTGGTACGATAGGCGCCCGCCAGATCGGTTCCCAGCAACATGAGGTTGTGATCGTGGGGAGAGATGCCGATCGCCATCTGATTTTGTGAGCCATCGCCGGGGCGGAGCTGATCCTTGACGGTGTTGACATTACCCAGATGGAAAATCACCCACCATGGGGCGTGTCGGGTGGTGACGCGGGTTTCGATCACCGGGGGGCCGAAGGACATGCCAGATCGTCGGCAGCCAAAGTCAACGAAGTAGCCATCCCAAGAGCAGGCTAAAAATGCAAACATGTGTTGCCACCGATTGGATCATGATTCAGGCCTCTAATATGGATTACAAGAATTAGCTGAATAGCACATCAAGCTCAAAAGACATATCAATCCGCCCATACCATCATGTAATTTGGATGCTATTACAGTGTATCACCGCTGTATAAAAGACCATGGTCAAGATGCTTGTCTTTTGCACAAAATGTCTGCGAGATGCATTTGGGGGTTAAAAGCAGAACCGTGGCATCTTCAGCCCTGCATTAGGCCAATCAATGAGCCAATCCTTAAGTATGGGCATGAAAAAGGCAATGGCGATCATCCAAGCTCGTCATTGACGGATGGCATACAGCCCTTACAAAAGGGCAGAGGTCCAGAAGCTCAGTTCAGGAGCACTCGAGCGGATGCTCTGTGACTACGAAGGGTCGATGAATGAAACGGGGACGAACTGCAAGCCAAGGGTCTGTGCCCTCTGGGTAAAACCAATGGGTGTGAAACCTCGGCTTAATTCAGGCGGATGTTTGTGTAACTTCGGCAGGAGCGGTGCCGATGTGGCTGGGTGTGTAATCCCCGGCTAATTCCAAGTGGATCTGTCTGATGCGGAAATGCATACGATCTTCAATGCGTTGCAGAAGTTCCGCAGGCAGGGCTTGGACCAGTTCGCGTCCAAGGTCATCCGGCAAGTCGACCACAGCCCCGGTCTGCTCGATACGCAGATGGGGGGTGCCATCCACCTTGCCATCGTAACGGGCCGAGCCATCGGGTCCCGGGGATTTTGAGCACCAGCCCAGCTTTGACGAAGGCCTCCAAGGTGTTGTACACCGTGGCCAGACTCATGCCCGGGCAATCGCTGATAACCTGCCGATAAAGCATGTCAGCAGTGGGATGAGATTTGGTTGCCATCAACGCATCGAAAAGGGCTCGACGCTGACGTGTGCATCGCAAGCCTGAATCCGCAAACATATCAGTCAAACGGTCGGTGGAGGGAATGGACATCACTTAGTCCTCCTATACAAAAGTCCTTCGTATCTTTTGTAATCTTAGACTGGCTCCATTGATTTGTCATCTATGGATAAAAATAAATCCAAACATTCACAAAAAAAACGAATATGTGGAAATCAAAGGCCTTTCTGATTGTTGATTGAATGCAATGATCGATCCAGACATCTCAGAAAAATCTCGGTGAACTGCTGTTTAACCTGGGCCATGGAGGGAGTCTTTGGGCCTAAAAGTTGTTGCAGGCTGGTGACCCCGTAACCCGCCAGGCCACAGGGGATGATGGTTTGAAAGTGGGTGAGGTTGGTGGTGATGTTGAGCGCCAGGCCATGCAGGGTGATGTTACGACGGACACGAATACCCATGGCACAGAGCTTGGCCGGTTGTGTGGGTGGCAATGTCATGGCAGGGGACAAATTCATGGCTTGGCCATCGACCCACACCCCGGTGTTGGCTTTGTCACGTCGGGCGGTGATGCCATAGTGGGCCACGGTTTGGATGACCACCTCTTCCAGAAAGCGCATGTAAGCCCCGATGTTCATGTGCAGGTCCGTCAGGCGGAGAATGGGATAGGCGACCAGTTGTCCGGGGCCATGGTAAGTGACATCACCACCACGGTCGGTTGGCTGGACATCGATGCCCAGCTGACGGAGCATGTCCGGCGATGCCAGCAAGTTTTTCGAGGCTGTGGCACGCCTGCTGACGGTGATGACCGGGTCGTGTTCCACCAGCAACACCACCGGATGACCGGTGCCTTGCAGAATCTGCTCATGATGCTGGCATTGCAGTTCAAAAGCCTGCGTGTAGGGCATGCGACCCAAATCAACAAAGTTCGGCAGAGTGTCAACCATAGGAAAAAGTGGGGGGTATGGGGAATAACCTTTAACGTACACTGACAGACTCGCTAACAATGTTTATGATACCGGCCTGAACTGGAACCCGTCAGCAGGGAAGTGACTGTGCCCAAAATACATGCAAGTGCGATCGTGGACCCTTTGGCCCAACTGTCAGAGGATGTGGTGGTCGGTCCGGGATGCGTCATTGATGGACCCGTGAAAATCGGCCCCGGGACCACGTTGCTGGCTCAGGTGCATCTGCGCGGGAACATCGTGATCGGGGCGCGGAATCAGGTGTATCCCTTTGCTGTGCTGGGCGGGGAACCACAGGATCGCAAATTCAAACCCGGCGACATGAACCCGCAACTGCCCGGGCTGGTCATCGGCGATGACAACATCTTCCGTGAATCTGTCACCATTCACAGGGCCACCGGCAGCGAACCCACCCGCATCGGCAATAACAACATGTTCATGGCTGGCAGCCATGTGGCCCACGATTGCAGCATCGGCAACCATGTGACCATGGTCAACAGTTCCCTCATCGGCGGGCATGTACACGTTCAGGACATGGTCACGCTGGGGGGCAATTCCTCCGTCCATCAGCATTGCCGAATCGGCCGACTGGCGTTTTTGTCAGGTTCGGAAGCATTGGTGAAGGATCTTCCCCCGTTTTGCATGGTCATCGGGAGACGTAGTGTGAGTTGTTTGAATCTGGTGGGCATCCGCCGGGCGGGCTACCGCAATCACATCAAAAATCTGGAAAAAGCCTTCGACATTCTTTTTCGTCAACGCCATACCAATTTTTTTTGTGGTGGAGCACCTGATGCGGGAAATGGGGCACGACCCTTTGTGCATGGAATTGGCGGAATTTGTCAACAGCGCCAAACGCGGTATCGCAGGCTGGATGGACAGGGACACTTTATCCCGTAGCTGAGTCGTCATGTCGTCGGATTCTCAAGGGGTGTCTATTCCTGCTTTTCACCCACCTCCAGCACCAGGCCCTTTTGTAAATACACCAGATGACAACGCACCCGCTCCCCGGGCAGATTCAGCATGACCATCAATGCCTTGCGATAAGCCTGCATCTGCGCCCGGTAGTGGTCGCTGGATCGCTGTAACGCGGAAGCATCCTCGGCAAGGTGATCCGTCTTGAAATCCCACAACACTGCTCGGTCCACTTGTCCCG
>JAAUTM010000259.1 GCA_012031455.1 Phycisphaerales bacterium | reverse complement strand
ATCCACATAATCAAGCTGCATCCGCCGGAGCGAGGCATCAAGACTGGCCAGCATGTATTTACGCGAACCCCACTCGCCATAGGGGCCGGGGGTCATGCGATAGCCGGCTTTGGTGGAGATGATGATCTCATCCCGATAAGCCGACAGGTCACTTTTCAAAATGCGCCCGACGCGTTCCTCGGCGGAACCCGGTGGCGGGCCATAGTTGTTGGCCAGATCGAAATGGGTGATACCCAGATCAAAGGCCGCGAAGAGCATCTGCCGACAGTTCTCGTGAAACGTACGTTCATCCTCATGATGACCGGCATCCGTACCAACTCCACCGAAATTATGCCAGCAACCCAGCGTGATCGATGGCAACATCAATCCGCTCTTGCCGCAACGACGAAACCAGGCCGGCTGCAATCGGGTGTAACGATCGGGGTGGGCGGTATAGGTGGAGTTCATGGTTAATCCTTAGTGCTGATGTTTACGCACAACACACTATGTCATCAATAATGGTCAACCCGGTTGATCATGCTCCGGCCACGCGAGGCATGCGGGTGGGTTCACGCACGATCTCGGCATTGAGGAACTGATGCATCATGTCAGCTTTAACTTTCTGTGCTTCGGGGCGATCCCATAAATTACGCAGTTCGCCGGGGTCATCCTGAAGATCAAACAATTCACCATAGGGATGATTGCGGTAGATGGTAATCTTGTATCGTTCTGTGACGAATGTACGCAGATGCACCGTCGTCGGCTGGTGACGGAACTCTATCACCACATCCTCACGGGCCTTGTCCTTCTTCCCCGTCCACACATCCCACTGGTTCACACCCTGCATACGACCCGGCACGGGCAGGTCACAGGCGGCTAAAAACGTCGGAGCCAGATCGACCAATCCCTGCAATGCGGCGCTGGTCTTGTTGGCTGGAACTTTTCCGGGCTGGCGTACGATGAACGGCAACTTGAGCAAATCCTCGTAATGGAAGGGCCCCTTGGCGACAAGGCCATGTTGCCCCAGAAAATGCCCGTGATCGGTGCTGAATACCACCAAGGTATTTTCTGCGATGCCCAGCCGATCCAGTGCATCGAGAATGCGCCCGATTTCCTGATCCATGAAACTGGTCATGCCATAATAGAGGGCCATTTGCTTGCGAAGTTTGTCGGGGTCATGCAGGTGACATTGCCCGCCGTGAACGTGGTTGCCCCCGGGTTCCTGATATATCTTCCAGTCGGCGTTGCGGTCACGGGTCATGGCAAAGTGCGGGGGCTTATCATCGAACTCGCCTTCGGTAAATGAGCCAATAGGCATGTCCGCAGGGTCATACATGCTGTCCCATGGCCGACTGACTATGTAGGGCGGATGCGGATCATGGAAACTCGCCCAGGTCATGAACGGCTTGCCTTCCTTCACCGACTTTTCAATGTCCGCAATGGTGCGTTCAGCAGTCCATCGGGTGTAATGAAACTCCTGGGGTAAATCCCAGGCACCTTCCTTGCAGGGCGTCGCATTTTTGTAGCTGTTGGGCAGGGGCTTCACAAAGTGATCCGCCCAGTTCTTAAAACCGTGGTCTTCCATCCACACGGCATAGTGCCCGCCAGCATGGGGTTCATCGCCATGGTTGCGGCAGGTTTCCACATGTTTGAATCCATACCACGGGCCATGGAAATTGCGCCAGAAATCAAGGTCACGAAGCGTTGGCTGACTTTCGATGGACTTCTGTTCACCGGGTCCATCTTTAAGGGGCTGGAAGTGGGCCTTGCCGATGAGCGAAGTGTGGTAGCCATGGGACTGAAAATCGTCACCCACAGTAGGCACATCTTCCGGAAGTTTCACACCGATGGTCCAGCACCCATGCCAGGCCGGGTATTGCCCGGTGATAATCGTACCCCGTGAGGGTGAACAAACCGGTGTGTTGCAATAAGCGCGGGTGAAGGTGGTGCCTTCTCGAGCGAGCCGATCCAGCGCCGGCGTCTTGATATGTTTGTTGAACAGGCCGATGGTGTCGTAGTGTTGCTGATCGCTGGTGATGAGCAGGATATTCTGAGGCTTAGCGACTGACATTGCTTACTCCTTTTCCTGATCCACAGGGTGCGGAAACATTTTATCTAACCCAAGGATGATGGCGGAAAATAATGCCATGAACACAAACACACCCAGCATCCCCAAGACCATGATGCTAAGTGTTTTGTAAAACACCGTCCATGCTTCGGGTGAGAACATTTCGTTGGGATTCATATCGTGATTCCTTGAAACCTAAAATCTAACCACCAAACCAAGGATCATGCCGCCGGCGATGACCGAGCCGATCTGTCCGCCCACGTTGGAGCCGACCGCGTGCATGAGCAGAACGTTCTGCGGGTCGGCCTGCTGGCCCATGCGATGAATCACACGTGCGGACATGGGGAAAGCGGAAATCCCGCAGGCACCGATCATCGGATTGATTTTTCGCTTGGCAGGCAAAAACACATTGAGGATTTTGGCGAAAACCACGCCCCCGGCTGTATCGAAAACAAACGCAATCAAACCCATGCCCAGAATCAGCAGCGTTTGCGGCTGGAGAAACTTGTCGGCCACCATGGTGCTGCCGATGGTGATACCCAGCAGGATGGTGACGATGTTGGCCAGTTCATTCTGCGCGCCTTGGCCAGGCGATCAACCACCCCGGCCTCGCGGAGCAGGTTGCCGAACATGAGAAAACCAATGAGGGCTGCCGCTGAGGGAACCAATACACCGGCCACGAGGGACACCACAATAGGGATAAAATTCGGGTGGTCTGCGACACGGAATAAGTGTGCAGGTCCATGCGGATGCAGCGTTCTTTGTGGCTGGTGATGGCACGAATGACCGGAGGTTGAATGATCGGTACCAGCGCCATGTAGGAATAGGCTGCGACGGAAATCGGCCCCAATAACTCAGGGGCGAACTTGTTGGCGACGACGATTGAGGTTGGCCCATCGGCTGCCGCCGATGATGCCGATGGCAGCCGCCTGTTTAAGCGAGAAACCGAACAGCGACGCCAGGCTCATGGTGGCGAAAATTCCGAACTGAGCAGCGGCCCCAAAGAGCAGCATCAGCGGGTTGGCTAAAAGCGGGGTGAAATCAATCATGGCTCCGACAGCCACGAAGATCAGCAGGGGAAACAACTCGTTTTTGATGCCGCTCAGATACAGCACCTTGAGCGGGCCGGGGTCGATGTCCGTACCCACCACCAGCCCCAGGGGGAGATTGGCCAGCAATGCCCCGAACCCCATGGGCAGCAGCAAGGCTGGCTCATATTCCTTTTTGATGGCCAGATAGATCAGCGTCCCGGCAACCAGAAACATGATCGCCTGCCTGATGTCCGTGTTACGTAAACCTTCAAAAAGAAAATCCATAGTCAGACCTGTTGCGTGGTGGGATCGTGAACTTGCGATTGTAGCGAAAGTTGGAGGTCAGGGTGCAACTTCGAGATGGGGCAAGAGAACGGAGGTGTAAACCGGGGATACCCGGCCCTAAAGGGCTCGGCGTCAATTGATAAATGGCTGGGCCGCCCTAGACACGATTTAATCCACCCAAAATATTTCGCTTTCAAGCCAGCTCAAATGAAGCAACTTCGTAAGCATTGCGACAGGATGTACATACCCCAATAAGTTCGAACCAATCAAAAAAATCTTGAGTTCGAGGTTTTAATTCGGGTTTATCGTATATGTGGTCAAAATGTGAGTGTGTGAAGTTACCCATCAGAGAAAGCAATGTATTCTGACATTTGGGGCAATGTATGATTGTGGGTTCGCCACTTCCTCTGTAATTTGAATCGCAACTTTTTTTACCTTCAATTTTACTTATTTCCGAGTTGTACCCATGCAGTTTTTGTGTCAATGATTTGTTTGGAAGAATGGCAGTTTGAACAAAGATATGTCAGTGGACTGACATAACGCATAGGACCGTGGTAATTCTTGGAATAATCTTGAAGTGGATAGCCCAACACACTTCCTACGA
>JAAUTM010000258.1 GCA_012031455.1 Phycisphaerales bacterium | reverse complement strand
TTCTTCGGTCAGGTCGGCAATGAGTTCGTTGGTGATGGTGTCGGCAGGGCCGGTGAGTTCGATGAGTACACCGATTTTGCCGGTGAAGTGAACATAGCCGCCCACCGTGCTGCCCGGTCCACCGACCACTTCACCACGCCCGAACTGCACGTTTTCCTTGGTGGTCAGACGCTGATCGTCGATGCCAGCCTGCATGGAATCAGACTTGGTCACCGGCCCGGCAGGTTGGGTGAGTGCTTCCTGAGCAATGCTCTGCACCACGGCCAGAAACTTTTCGTTTTTGGCTACAAAGTCGGTTTCGCTGTTGATTTCGACCATGGCGGCCTTGGTGCGATCATGCGACACCGCCAGAGCGATGCGACCTTCTGCGCTGACGCGCTCAGCCCGGCTGTCCATTTTGGCCAGGCCCTTGGTGCGGAGCAGATCTACGGCCTTCTGCACATCGCCAGCGGATTCCTCGAGTGCCTTTTTGCATTCCATCATGCCCAAGCCGGTTTTCTGACGCAGTTCGTTCACTTGTGCGGCGGTAATTGCCATAGGTATTTCCTTCTAGAATAAGCGCGGCAGGTCGGCCTGTCGCGTTGTAATAAAAATCAACCATCATTACGCATGCTCACAGGAACTCAGGCTTGCGGTGCAGCAGGGGGTGTGCTGTCAGCGGGCACGGTTGCAGGGGCAGCATCAGTGGCAGTGGCGGCAACGTTGGCAGCAGGGGTTTCCTCTGCGCGGAACTGGGCACGGCGACTGCGTTTGGGGCCACCCTTGTCATCACCACCGCTGTCATCACGACGATCACGCTGGGCTGCTTCGATGGCGCGGGCCTGTTTGCCTTCCTGCACTGCGGCACAGAGGCTTTGTACGACCACTTCGATGGCTCGCATGGCGTCATCGTTGCCGGGGATGGCGATGTCGGCGAAGTCGGGGTCGCTGTCAGTATCAATCAGGCACACGGTGGGAATGCCCAGTTTGCGGGCTTCACGCACAGCGTTCATTTCAGCTTTGACATCGATGATGATCATGGCACCGGGCAACTTGGACATGTTGCGGATGCCTTCGAGGTTGCGCAGAATTTTTGGCTTTTTCCCGGCGGAGGGTGCTTTCCATTTTCTTGGAATACTTGTTGATCTCGCCGGTCTCATCAAGCTTTTCGAGTTCTTCCAGGCGTTTCAAACGATCACGAATGGTACGGAAGTTGGTGAGGGTGCCACCAAGCCAGCGTTCGTTGACAAAGGGCATTCCGGTGGGCTTGACCTGGGCTTCGAGGATGCCCTTGGCCTGGCGCTTGGTACCTACGAACAATACATCCTGCCCATTGGCGACAATTTTGCTTACGAACTTGCGTGCCAGCAACAGGCCTTTGATGGTGGCCTTGATGTCGATGATGTGGATTTTGTTGCGCTTGCCAAAGATGAACGGAGCCATCTTCGGGTTCCAACTGGTGGCGCGGTGGCCAAAATGTACGCCAGCGTCGATAAGGTCTTGAACCAGAGAAGCCATGCCAAGTCTCCTGTGCCCTTGTAAGTTGGGCCTGTGTCGGTGGTGCCCGGCCCCGGTATGGGGAGCGTCGTGGGGTGACACGTGATATCGAATTAGTGACTGAGGTCAAGGGCCTGAATGACAGGGGGCCTTCACAACAGTTGCCGTTTCGTGGGGCGGGTTCACATGACGCTTGGGGGCAACCTGCTTGCACGAACCATCGGCGAGCCACATATTGTAACCGGACAGCGTGATCACGCAAACTTGATGGTTGGCGACAAGTGTAAAGATCGATTTGGCAAGCTCGTGGAACCTGTGTTATACTGTTCGGCTCGTTTGTTTACGGACAATGTCTGATGTCCGCCCGGCGATGAACCGGTGGCAGGACATAGGTTGAGGACAGCAATATGGCCAAGTCGAAAAAAGAAGTGACCTCGGTGTTCAAATTGATGGCTCCTGCTGGCGCTGCGACGCCTGCTCCTCCGATCGGCCCGGTGCTGGGTCAGAACGGTGTGAACCCAGGGCAGTTCATCACCCAGTTCAACGAAAAGACCAAGGCTATCAAGGGCAAGATCGTTGGCTGCGTGGTCACGGTTTACAAAGACCGTACCTTCACCTTTGAGATCAAGCAGCCCCCGGCCTCGATCCTTATCAAGGAAGCTGCGAAGATTGAAAAGGGTTCGGGCGTGCCCAACAAGGACAAAGTCGGCAAGCTCACCAAAGCTCAGCTCGAAGTCATCGCCAAGGAAAAGGGCAAGGAAATGACCGGACTGTCCACCGATGCCTTGGTTCGTACTTTGGCAGGCACCGCCCGGTCGATGGGTGTGACGGTGGAAGGTATCTGAGATTTCAAATTCGAATTTGGAATTTCGATTTTGAATTGACATAGACAGTTTTAATATCGTAAAAGTGTTCCATAGAACCGCAGATAATGAGCGGTTGAAACGATAGCGACCGACTCGGTTTGATAATAAGCACGGCCGACTGCGAGCCGACAATCGCGGGAGACCCCCGGAGTCTAAATTCCGGAGTCGAAAGGAAGCCAACATGGCCCTGAAGGTTCTGTCCAAGCGTTACAAGAAAGACAGTGAAGGTTGGGATCCTGCCAAGGCATTGCCCCTCAAGGAAGCTGTAGCGAGGGTCAAACAATTCACCCCGACCAAATTCGACCAGTCGATCAACATTGCTATTCACCTGGGTGTAGACCCCAAACAGGCGGACCAGAACCTGCGTGGTTCGGTGTCGTTGCCGCATGGCATCGGCTCTACCAAGCGGGTGATCTGTTTCTGCAAGGATGAGCAGATTGCTGCCGCCAAGGAAGCCGGAGCGATGAAGGCCGGTGGCGAAGATCTGGTGAAGGAAGTTGAAGCCGGCTGGATGGATTTTGATGTAGCGATTGCCGGGCCGGACATGATGCGTGTGGTAAGCCGACTGGGTAAAACGCTGGGTCCCAAAGGGTTGATGCCCACGCCCAAAAATGGCACGGTCACGCCGCAGGTGGTGCAGGCAGTGCGTGAGTTCGCGGCGGGTAAGGTTGAATTTCGCAATGATGCCGGCGGCAACATTCACGCGGTGATCGGCAAGCTGAGTTTCCCTCCCGAACAATTGGAAGAGAACGCCAAGGCGTTCCTCGACACCATCATGAAGATCAAACCTGCTTCGGCAAAGGGCCAGTATGTGAAGAAGGTGTCCCTTGCCGGGACCATGACCCCCGGTGTGCTGGTGCAGATGTAATTCCATGGCATTTGTGTGTAGTTGGATTGATGTGTCAGTGTGGAAGCAATAATCGACTCCGGGGATTGAATAACAGGTAGCAGGCACCGCGATCGTTGTGGTGTGAAAGGAAAAGATATGAGCAAGCCAGTCAAAAGTATGATTCTGGAAACGTACAAGAAACGCTTTGCCGACCTTGAAGGTGCGGTATTGATCGAAGTACGCGGGATCAAGTCCAACCAGAACAACAAACTGCGGGCGGACATGGCTGCCAAGCAGTCCAAGGTGGCGGTGCTGAAAAACAGCCTCGCGGCCAAGGCGCTCAAGGGCACCAAGATCGAGCCGCTTTGCAACAAGTTCGTCGGCTCGGTGGCGATGGTTTACGGTGGGGAGAGCGTGGTCAGCGTGGCCCGCAATCTGATCGAAACCGCCAAGGAAATGGAAAATCTCAGATTCGTCGGTGCGGTGATGGATGGGGTGGTTTTTGAACCCGATCAGATCGAAGCACTGTCGAAGTACCCGACCAAGGCCGAGGCTCAGGGTCAGGTGGTGACGATCATCCTCAGCCCTGCACGCAAGCTTGTCGGACAGATCGTCGGTCCGGGTCGCAAGATCGCCAGCCTGATCAAGGCCATCGAAGAAAAGAAAAAGGACGGCGAGCCCGCAGCGGCGTGAAAAAGGCTCCGCGTGGATTGGTTCATCGGTGTGTTATCTAATGGTTAATCGGTGAGTCATCGAAATGGTTAATCGGTTAATCGGTGAGTCGGTGGGTCGGTTAAGTCGG
>JAAUTM010000257.1 GCA_012031455.1 Phycisphaerales bacterium | reverse complement strand
CAGCCTGCGCGTCATCGATCCCGCCGATGAGTGGAAAAAACACGACCACGTCGGCATCACCCTGGGAAATGGCAGGCAGCTGCGTTTCCACGATCGCGGCGCTTCGGGCTGGTCCATCATGATACCCAGACGTCAGCGTCTTGGTGGAAATAAAAGATTACAAAAGTACTGCGTAAAAATGATCGACTCAGGCAGCGCGGTCAGGTCCACTGGCTTGCATGCGCAACACTTCCACCAAGGACCATTCATTCACATAGGATTCAGACTCGGGGGCTGGCACCAGACGCATCGTCGGCACACGATTCAGCCTCATCAGTTCCACCTGGCGCGAAGGCACCATCGCCAGCAATGCCAGTTCTTCCTGCGTGCTTTGACGAATATGTAACACCATGGCCAACTCCTTATGCCCCCCTGATGGGCAAGGTCCTCTGATTCATCTCATCGGCTGGATGGGGTTTTTTTCATGAAACCTGACATTGTTATGGGACTGCCTCCCCCTTGATTTTGAGCCCTTTGCATCGACCCGTAAATCACCCGGTTATCAACATATTTCAAGTTGCGCAAATATCTGTACATCATTATCTTATGCAACTTTGTAAAATCGCTTGCAACTGGCGAAGACGCTTGAAAAAGAGTATAATTACCACTGGCTCCTGCGGGTTAACAATCCCGCTGATTTCCCCCTCATGGAAGGTACTTGTATATGTCAGAAACCCCGGCCTTAACCCCCGATGCAGGCACATCCCCCGTCGTTGTGACCATCCCCGTCAGTTCCGCCTACACCGAGGAAAATATCAAAGTCCTCGAAGGTCTTGAAGCTGTCCGCAAACGCCCGGGCATGTACATCGGTGACACCACATCACGCGGCCTGCATCATCTTGTTTACGAAATTGTGGACAACGCTGTGGATGAACACATGGCTGGCCGGTGCGCCAACCTTGCGGTCAAACTCAACAGCGATGGCTCATGCTCGGTCATCGATGATGGCTCGGGCATCCCCGTCGGTCCTTACAAACATGACAACCCTGCGATTAACGGCAAGCCCACCGTCGAAGTGGTCTTGACCGTGCTTCATGCCGGTGGCAAGTTCGATCACAACGCCTACAAAACCTCCGGCGGGTTGCACGGCGTCGGGGCTTCGGTCGTCAATGCGCTCTCCGAATGGATGGAAGTTGAAGTCGCCCGCGCTGGCAAGCTGCACATGATTTCCTTTGAACGCGGCATCACAGCCGACCCCTTGAAAGACATCGGCCAGCGCACCAAAACCGGCACCAAGGTCACCTTCAAACCCGATCCGCAGATTTTCCCCGAAACTGAATTTCACTATGACACCCTCTCCGCACGCTTGCGCGAAGTCGCCTACCTCAACCCCGGGCTGACCATCCGCCTCGAGGATGAACGCACCGCCAAAAGCGAAACCTACCACTACCCCGATGGCATTGTCGCCTTCGTTCGCCATCTCAACGACAACCGGCAAACTGTTCACGAGCCGATCTATTTCAAGGCTGTTGCCCCCGATGATTCAGGACTGGTCATCGAAGTGGCCATGCAGTACAACGACAGCTACAACGAAACCCTGTTTTCCTTCGCCAACAACATCAATACCATCGAAGGCGGCACGCATCTGTCGGGCTTCAAAACCGCCCTCACCCGCACCCTCAACACCTACGCACGCTCGGCCAACATCCTCAAGGAAAGCGACCCATCGCCCGTCGGCGAAGACCTGCGCGAAGGTCTGGCGGCAGTGATCAGTGTCAAAGTGTCGGAGCCACAGTTCGAAGGACAAACCAAAACCAAGCTGGGCAACAGCGAAGTCGAATCGTTTGTCAGCAGCAACCTCAACCAGTTGCTCGGTGCCTGGCTGGAGGAACACCCCTCGGATGCCAAACGCATTTGCATGAAAGGAATCAACGCAGCTCAGGCCCGTGAAGCTGCACGCAAGGCCCGGGAACTGACGCGCCGAAAAGGAGCACTCGACGGCGGCGGACTGCCCGGCAAACTTTACGACTGCACCAGCAGGGACGTGGAACATTCCGAAATCTACCTCGTCGAAGGGGAGTCCGCAGGCGGCTCGGCCAAGGGCGGACGCGATCACCGCTATCAGGCGATTCTCCCCCTGCGTGGCAAAATCTTGAACGTCGAAAAAGCACGTCTGGACAAAATCCTTGGCTTCGAGGAAATCCGCGTCATCATTCAAGCGCTCTCGTGCGGGATCGGTGCCGATGATTTTGATTTGAGCAGGTTGCGTTACGGGAAAATCGTCATCATGACCGATGCCGATGTCGATGGTTCGCACATCCGTACCCTGCTGCTGACTTTCTTCTTCCGTCAGATGCCCGAACTGGTCCGACAAGGCCGGGTGTACATCGCCCAGCCTCCGCTTTATCAGGTGCTCCGTGGCAAAAAGAGCGAGTATGTGCTCAACGAAAAACGCATGCGCACCCTGCTGGGTGAACTGGGCATGGAGCATGCGGAACTGGTGATCTTTGATCGTGAACACCGTGAGCAACGCAGGCTGCAGGGGGAGGAACTTAAGGCAGCCTTTGAAGCGCTGGATCAGATGCAGGATTTGACGGGCATCATCGAGCGTCGGGGCATTCGCTTTGACCAATTCCTGCAACTTCGCCGTGATGATCCAACGGGGCAAGGCCACTTGCCTCATGTGCGTTTGGTGCTGCCTGGCAAACCCGGTGAAAAGGATCAGGAGCATTATTTCTGGACCGAGGCTCAGGAAGGACATTTTTTAACGGCACATCAACTCGGTGGCATCGACCCGGATCTGGATGCAGTGATTGGCGAAACTCCCGCACCCGTGGTCGACACTCCGCAAAATGGTGCCAACCATAGCAACGGGAGCAATGGTAAATCTGAAAAGGCCAACGGCTCGCGTCCTCCCCGACGTTACGAAATGCACGAAGTGCGCGAACTGGAGCGGGTGTTTTTACGCTTGCAGGAATTCGGCTTTTCACTGGACAGCTACGCACTCAACTTTGAGGAATCCGCCGATGGCAGGCGCCTGCCCACCTGTTACGAATTGCAACACGTTGACTCCAAGGGTGCCCGTCAGATCACAGCCATCCCCAACCTGCCGGGCATCGTTCCTGCGATTCTGGACTCCGGCAAGCAGGGCATCGAGATCAAACGTTTCAAAGGTCTGGGCGAGATGGATGCCGAGCAGTTGTGGGAGACGACCATGAACCCGGAGAACCGCACCCTGCTCAAGGTCAGTTGGGATGCCGCCAGCCAGTCGGAGCGGCTGTTTGTCATCCTCATGGGCGAGGAAGTCGAACCCCGCAGGCGATACATCGAGGAACACGCGTTGGAAGTGAAAAACCTGGATGTGTAAACCATGGGACGATTTCGGCACCACACCACGCCCCGCATATCGGGGTGACACGCAGCGACACGAAGAACAGCGCCTCGTAGCCCCGGATGCCAATCCGGGCCGACCGAGCTTCGTCGGGTGCCACACCGCGTCCCGGAGCGCAGCGCAGGCGCTGTGTGCGAATCAGAGCCATGAGACGGGTGCCACCACCGCGTCCCGGAGCGCAGCGCAGGGCGCTGTGTGCCCATCAGAGCCGCGAAGGGAAGTGAGCGGTTGCAGTGGAAGTGGCCAAGTGGTCGAGTGGTCGAGTGACCTTGAGGATTAAAGAACACAGCATTTGACGCCGAGCCCTTCAGGGCCGGATACGAAAGAATACTTTCGCCGCAGAGATCGCGGAGATCGCAGAGAAATCCGAGAAACCCGCCAAACCAGGAACATTCAATCAGCGGATCGCAGTACACCGCCTCGTAGCCCCGGATGCCAATCTGGGGCCGGTTCCCATCAGAGCTGCGAGTGACTGATCGTGCCAATCTGTGGTTCCTTGGTTTATGTCCGATCCGTCTTATGACTTTTGGACCTTGGACCTTGGACCTTGGACCTTGGACCTCGGACTTTGGACTTTATTCCTGCAAGCTTTCCAACTATAATATCCT
>JAAUTM010000256.1 GCA_012031455.1 Phycisphaerales bacterium | reverse complement strand
ACCGTGCTTAGTCATGTTTTTTAAACACAATACCTGCTTCGATCAAAACAAACCTATAAAAAAACACCGGCTTGCACCGGTGTTGTGAATGAACGTATTGCATTTATGAACCATCAGGCCCGTTTGCGACGGATCAGCATCATCGAGGAACCCAGAGCCAGCAACCCCAGCGATGCAGGCTCGGGAACTGGGGTGAGCGTCGCATCCAATGACATCAAAATCACATCCGCGATTTGGAGGGTAGGCAAATTGTTTGGGCCAAGCACCGGATCATTATTGCTATCCAAAACCCGGCGGGCAAAAATCAGATAACGCTGATCCAGCATGTTATCAGGACCTGGAATAACCCAGCCATAGTTGCCCGAGAGTGCAAATTCGTCAAAGGGATAATTCGGATTCGAGGAATCGATTGAATTAAAGACAAAATTACTGGAACTGCTTTGCAAACCTTGCATGAAAATGACTTGGTAATCAGCGATGTCCCCACTAGGGATGTAATCCCAAGTCAATCCCAGAATACGGGTAAAGTTATTACTGTCAATGCCATAGTCACTGATTTCAAAATTGACAATCGAAATAGATCCGGTCACAGGCCCGATGAAATCGAGATCGAATTCCCAATCCAAATTGCTATTGACCCAGAGACCATCTAGAGAAGGATCGGCGGGATCCAGCAATTCGACCATGGCCTCGCCCGTAGTACCCTGGCCATCATCAAACTCAGTGGCCCAACCACGGAATCAAATGTGGCTGCACTGGCAATCGTCGCCAATCCCAGTACAGGTACAGCAGCCAATGTAAATCGTAACATTAAACACCCTCCCTCAATAAAAGTGGTCCATCAATCTATTCGTGCTATGTCCCAATAACATAACGAGTATATCCCAGGTATTGCCTTGGGACCACTTTTTATAGCTGTTTATTCCAAAAAACTGGAGTTGGTAAATTGGGTAATCTGGTCCGCTCTTCAATAAATCCCGGTGAGTTCTTGATTCGCCATAAAAGCATGCTATTGTTTTTGGAGTCATAATAAAGGGGCCGCACATGGCAATTTCTGCACATACCACGCTGTCTATAGGGTTGGTGGCCATGGTTCTGACTGCCAATGGCGTCTCGGCCGCGGTCACCGACAACTTCGACGACAACGCCCAAGGCTCGGAATGGGGCACGGTGTTCGACGATGTAACCAAACTGAGCTTGGTGGAACAGAACCAGCGTCTGGAAATTCTTGCCAGCAGCCCGACCAGCAGTACCACCGATGCCCTGTATCTTTCCAACGGGACCAATGGCTTCCTGCTTTCGACTGCCAGTGACTTTGAAATCGAAATCGACTTTTTCTTCAGCCCCGCCATCGCCACCACCAGCGCTGGTCCCGGCAGCAGGCAGGGCTTGGTATTCGGCATCGGTCGTGACCTTCCCGATGGCACCGATTCCGCAGCCGTGGGTGTGGGTTTTCTGGATATTGGCTTTGGCAGCTTCCTTGCCTCCAGCGCTGGTCAGCGCATCGATGATACGGAAACCCTGTTTCCCATGGCCTCACCCATCAGCGCAGGCACCTTCAAAGTCACCTACACCACGCTGACGGATCAGCTCATCCTCAACAACGGCAGTGTCGGAGTGCTTCTGACCAATCTCTCCGCACCACTTGGAACGCGGACAAAGTCTATGTGAGCTTCGGTGCCCGTGGGAATGGCTACAGCATCGCCTCAGGTCAGGCATATTTCGACAACTTCGAAATCGTCTCTGGCACCGTCCTGCCGATTCCCGAACCGGCCAGCATCGCCCTGCTCACCCTCGCCGCCCCGCTGCTTCTGCGTCGCCGGGTGGGGTGAATTCAGGTCAATTAAAAATGTAAAAATAAAGGCCGCAGTTCTGCTGCGGTTTTTAATGTATATCATCCCGCAAACCGGCTTGTGTTTCTTTTGAATCATCCATCTCGGGCTTGAGGTGTATATCCCCTTTAAGCAGAAAACCTGCACCCGAGAGGGAATACACCAGTTGATACAAACGGGCGATCATCAGCATCACAATCACCTGATTGGCTGTGGCCAGCGAAGGTTGCACCAATAATTTGAGTGCCACAAACTCAGCCGTGCCCACACCCTGCGGCGAAATCGGAATGCTCATCACCAAAAACACCACCGGCACCACCGCCAGCAACGTGGTCAATGATGTTTCCATCCCCAGCGCCCACCCCGCCAATGAGGTTGAAACTGCAATCAGCAGATGCACCGGCAAGCTGAGCAGAATCGACAACGCCACCACGCCCTTGTGCTGCGAATATGCCGCTGCTGCCGCATCGATTTTCGCCAGCATACTCCCCTGGGGTAAAACCTTGGTCAGCAACCAGTCCAGTCCGATGGCAGTACGCAGGTGTCTGGAAAAATAAAGGGCTGACACCATGACCACCCCCCCCCGCCACCGCCCACACAAACCACGTCACCTGACGGACCCCCGCATCACGCTCAATAAACAACCCCGCAATCCCTGCCAGCACGAACAAACCCAAAAGCCCGACAATGCGATCGATCACCACCGTCATCACTGCATCGGCCCTGCGGTCGCTGTTCTTGGCGGCATAGTAAGCCTTGATCACATCGCCTCCCGTCGAACCGGGCATGCAGTAGTTGAAAAAGCAACCCACCATGCACAATCGAAAGGCGTGAAACGGCTGAACCACCAGCCCCCTTGCCCTGAGCAATAACCACCAGCGAAACGCTGTGATCGGGTAAATCGGCACAATCAATAACAAGCCCAGCAGCAGGTACCCCATGTTCGCATGACGCACCGTCGTGATGATGCCCGGCCGAAGCTTGAATCGCGGTACCTCTTCCCTCGTATTTTCCTGCGTCAACATCTCCGGCTTGACCGTGAACCGCCCGCCCATCACCGCCACCGGCGGCCCCATCGACAACACCAACGGCTCACTCACCTTGCGCGGGTCAAAGTCCCCGGATATCACCCTGAACGCCCGTGCTTCTTCCAACATCACCTGCTGACCATCATCCGTCTGGTAATTCCCGGCAGCCAGTTCCACATGATCAATCCAGTCAATCACCCATACGATGTACACAAGCCCCAGCATGGCGATGGTGATGCGTAATATCAGCGACAGGGTTTTATTCATGAATGGTATCCATGCAGAATCGTTGACGAGTATGTTAGCAAGGTGAAGCTGTTTTATGTTTAGCGACGCACCGCAGGCGCAACGTCTGTTCCACGTTTAGCGACGCACCGCAGGTGCGACCGCCACGCATCCATCATTCGTCGAGTATCATGTTCCCTCTTTCCCCCGCCCGGTTCACTCGAAATTACTCACCACGGACAATCGCCCATGGAAGCAGGCATCGTCGGTCTCCCCAACGTCGGCAAAAGCACCCTCTTCAACGCCCTCACCTCAGCCGTGCTCTGGCTGCCAACTATCCCTTTGCCACCATCGAACCCAACGTCGGCGTGGTGGCGGTGCCCGATCCGCGTCTGGCATCGATCAACCAGTTCATGCCCACTGAAAAAATGGTCCCGGCCTACCTCAAGGTCGTGGACATCGCCGGTCTGGTGCGCGGTGCCAGCAAAGGTGAGGGCCTGGGCAACAAATTTTTGTCTCACATTCGAACCGTCGATGCTGTGTTGCACATCGTCCGCTGCTTTGCCGATCCCAACGTTACCCATGTCGATGGCAAGGTGGACCCCATCCGCGATATCGAGACCATCGACATGGAACTGATGCTCTCGGACCTGCAAACCATCGAAGGTTCGCTCGACAAAGCCCAGCGTGCCTCCAAGATCGGTGATAAGGATGCCAAGCTGCGCCTCGAAGTGTTACAGAAATGTCACGAACTGCTGGCCGCAGGCAAAACCCGGTACGCGCGGTTGTCAGTTCGAAAACCCCGAATCGCAAAAAACCTATCAGGGGCTGGCCCTGCTCACCGCCAAGCCGGTGATGTATGTCGCCAACGTGGATGAAAACGACCTGCACGGCCA
>JAAUTM010000255.1 GCA_012031455.1 Phycisphaerales bacterium | reverse complement strand
TTAAGCTTACATCACGCCCCTTTAAAAAGTACAAGAATGGAAATCGCAGAGTAAGTCTATCGATTCGGATTCCAATAAATATAAAATATTGTATTACAATTATTTAATATGAATAAATGAATGCAGCCAAGGTCTTTTCTTATCATTATGTTTCAATCATAATCGTTTATACTTGACAATTATTGTTTGTCGTATACATTCAAGCCATGGCGACATTACGTCAAGTGGCAGTAGAGGCGGGGGTCAGTCTTTCCACGGTGGTGGCGGTGCTCAATCCCGGCAGCAGCACACGCACCGTCCGCGCTGGCAATCTGGCACGGGTGATGGAAGCCGCCAATCGTCTTGGATATGTTGGCAATTATCATGCGCGTTCCATGCGTTTAGGTCGCGCTCATACCATCGCAGTGGCACTGGACATTAATACGATGACTCGGTTGAGGGTGGTGATTTGGCACACCCATACTTCAGCGGGATGCTCGGTGGCGTGGAATGGGCAGCGCGTAGGGCTGGCTACAACGTCATCATCATGGGTTCCATTGAAGATATGCGTGGCACCGAACGTGCCATGGTGGCGCTTCGTGAACGAAGGGTGGATGCAGCGCTGCTCATGGGCGACCTGAGCCGAATCCAAGCCAAGGATATTCTGAGCAATCCTCCCGCCAATCTACTGATGCTTGGACTTGACATTCGTTATCCCACGCCCTGCCCACCGTCGTCTGGGATGAGGCCGGTGCCACACAGGCCCTGGTCGAGCATCTGGCGGAATTGGGGCATCGAAACCTGCTCTGGCTGGGCACGCAATCCGAGGATGAGACACCCTCAGCCACCGTGCGCCGCGAACATGCCTTCATCGAATGTGTATGGAAAATGGGTTTACACGGAGCATCCTGTCGCATCCCGGAACTTGCCAAGTCAAGTCATAAGGATCAATGGCTCAAGGCCATCTGCACCGGTCTACGCAGGCAACTGGAATCCACTGCCCAAAATCCGCCCACAGCGATTATCTGTTTCAATGAGACCATGGCTGCAGGTGCTATGCAATGTCTCACCGCCATGGGTCTGAAAGTCCCTGAAAATATGAGTCTGGCTGCCTTTGACAACCATCTGGCACCCATGCTCAACCCACCGCTGACGACCATTGACCCCGGCCTCTCGGCCCTGGGTACACGCTGTTTCGAACTGGCCATCAAAATGCTCGAAAACCCCGGCGTGATCGAAGAAATGCGCCACCATCGGGAAATCCTTCCCTTTAAACTTGTCGTTCGTCAAAGCACCGCCCCGGCTCCTTCGGGCCTGCCCAATCTCTCCTTATGACACGCTCCGGATCCTTCCTGAGTACACACCGGGCTGTTCCAATGTCCATTTAGGTGATAGGCATCAACAGCACCGTTCTGGATTAACATCATGAAACAGATCAAAGTAGGCATGATCGGTGCCGGTGCCATCGCAGAACTGCACCTTGCAGGTATTCAGCGACACCCCCAGGCGCAAGTGGTTGCCATTGCCGACCCCAGCCAGACTCGTCGCGAACGACTTGCGCACTGTTTTCATGTCCCAAATACCTTTGCCAATGCCCTCAAGATGTTAGAGGAAACGGATGTGGATGCCGTGAGCATTGCAGTGCCCAATGCATTACACCTTCCGCTGGCAGTGGCGGCTCTGGAATCAGGTCGGCATGTGCTGTTGGAAAAGCCCTTTGCCCGAAACCTTGAGGAAGCTTGCCAGATCAACAACACCGCCCAACGTTGCGGACGATTACTGATGGTGGGCATGAATCAGCGATTTGCACCTGAAACCCAGGCTGTCAAACGCGCCATCGACGAAGGCCGGCTGGGTCGTATTTACCACGCCAAGGCATATTGGATGCGACGCTCAGGTATCCCTCGGTTCGGCACTTGGTTTAGTCAGCGTGAAACCTCCGGCGGCGGCGCCCTACTGGACATTGGTGTCCATATGCTGGATTTGTGTCTTTACCTTTTGGATAACTACCAGGTGCGTTCGGTCACCGCCGGTTCCTACAGCGAGCTTGGCCCGCGCGGCCTGGGTGAGGGCGACTGGGGCTTATCTGATCCCATAGTCCATCCGTTTGATGTGGATGATTTCACCAGTGCCTTTATCCGCTTGGAGGACGATAGTACGGTGGCACTGGATGCTTCCTGGGCCTTGAATCAGCAGGACCCCGATCGCCGGGATGTACAACTATTTGGTACCGGAGGCGGTGCCCGTGTGTACCCCGTGCCATGCATCTTTTCACGTATGGACAGCAGAGGTACTTACCAGACCGTCGAGCCTGCCATGGTGGATGTGCGTCAGGCACCCTGCCGGTTCACTCATTGGATCGATGCCATCCTTGGTCGTGCTGAACTGATTTGTACCGTGCCCCAGGCGCTGAAGGTGCAGGCGATAATTGATGCTGCATATCGTTCGGCAAAAACCGGCAGGGAAGTGTTGATTACCAGCCCTGAGTTGGAACATGTTTAAATACTTTCCTCATCAAGGAGTGCATATAAATGGCAAACCCCTGCAATATGATGGCGGCGGTATTACGGCTTATTGGCTTGACATGGCTCTTTTTATTCGCATTGACTGCTGCCAGCACAAACTTGGCACAGGCTCAAGATGGTGCAGCCGTCCCCGCTGGCGGCGATCTGGGGGTCTATCCGACAGGCTGGCACGAGGAACGCAAACAGGCACATGAAGTCAATCGTCCGGGACCATATCTGTATGTGGATGGTCGCAGAGGTGATGACAGTCAAAGTGGCACAACGGACAAACCATGGCAAACCCTCCAACATGCTTTTAACCAGTTGAATGCTGGCGACACCTTGATCGTGCGCGAGGGTGTTTACCACGAAAAGGTAGTCCTCCGACGAAGCGGTGCCCCCGACAATCCGATTACGATTGCCGCAGATCCGCTTGCCAAGGGACAGGTGGTTATTGATGGTCGAGGACTTTTGCCAAAGGACAACTGGGAAGGTTTGCTGGTACTTGACAAAGTTGCACATGTCGAACTGGTGGGCCTGAGCATCATTAATTCTAATCATGCTGGTGTATTCGCACGGGAGAGCAATTATCTGGTCGTACGGGGCGTTTCCACTTGTGACACATGGTCCTCCGGTTTGCAGTTTTGGAAGTCTCATCATCTGCTTGTCACCGCCAATGATGTCCGCAGGGCATGCCAGGGGAAGACTCCCAAAGGCAAAGGTACCCAGGAATGTATCACCGTCGGCAGTTGTACAGAGTTCGAAGTCAGCTACAACCATGTGTGGGACCGCACGGTCAATCATGGTGATGGGGGGGAAGGGATAGATGCCAAACACAGCCAGCGAGGCAAAGTGCATCACAATCTTGTGCATGACATGATCCGACTGGGTATCTATGTCGATGCCTGGGATAAACCCCTGGAAGATATTGATGTGTATTCCAACGTGGTGTATCGCTGTTCCAGCGGGGTGGTGATTTCCGCTGAAAGAGCATCAGGCAGCGTCACCCGGGTTACCGTGCGCGACAACCTGTTGTTTCTGAATCGGCATCATGGGGTGGAAGTATCCGACTACGATGACGATGGCCCAAAGCGAAACATTCTTATCGAAAACAACACTCTCACAGGTAACGGAAAACCCAAATGGGGCGGTGGTATCTTTGTTTCAACTCGAAATACAAAGAGTGCTGAAATCGTGATACGTCGTAACATCGTCGCCGATAACATCGCATGGCAGGTGGCGGTCGTTGGCCCGATGCTCAATCGTGTCAAGGTTACGGAAAACCTTATCCACGAATTTAAGGATTATGACGGAGGCGGTGATGCCGAAAAAGAAATCATCGGCGATCAAGCGTTGCTGGCCAACCCATCATTCATGGACCCCGTCAGGCATGATTACCGAATTCATGAGGACAGCCCTGCAAAATCCAAGGGTTACGGCATGGGTCATTGAGGATTTGCGGTACTTTCGCTGAATGCTTTCAACTGCCTGGCAAAGTAAGGGCTGGGTACCG
>JAAUTM010000254.1 GCA_012031455.1 Phycisphaerales bacterium | reverse complement strand
GAAGTTGTTTGCAAGGGGGCAATGGCAACTGGCGGCAGAGGTGGCCGAGCGCGTGCGTGAGCCGGGTGCGGGGCTGGTGTTGCAGCGTCGGCTGGCGCGGAACATGGCAGCCATGGCCGAGCATCAACCTCTGGCATGTCAGGCGATCACGCAATCGGTGGATGCCTGTCAATACCAACTGGTCAAGGTTGAAGATGGCCGATTTGCCGTGGTGCAGCAACCGCCTCAGGGCACGGCCCTGCGTTTTGGCCCTGCGCTGCTGGAACTGCCAGAATCAGCATTGGTGCCACTGCACGAAGCTTTGGAGAAACACGAAGCTGGCTGCGGGGTGGCGATTTGCGGCATGGGGGATGGGGCACTGGCGAGGCATCTGGTGAAGCATCACTGGATGTTCTGGGGCAAGTTTCGCGTGGAGCCGATGGTGTATGTGATCGAGCCGGATGCGGGCTTGGTGCTGCATCATTTTATGGTGGAGGACTTTTCGCAGAAAGATGGCCCGATCCGCCGAGGCAACTGCCGATGGCTGGTGGGTGAGCGTTGGGGCAACGATTTACTGGAGTTGCTCAAGCAGCAGCCCACCTTGCGTCATCCGAAATTAAAAATTCCCCAGGGCCGTCTGGGCAAAGCTTTGTTTGGAAAGCTCGATGAATCAACAGAACATCTGGTGCAGCAGCTGGAAACCAAGCGGGATGAAATCTGGAAGCGTTACCCGGTGCTGGAACTCAGGGAGCTGGCGGATTTACTGGGTGATGCTCCGCCACGCCAGCCGAGGGTGATGTTCATCACCTCACGATTAACCACCGTACTGCAATTTGCCAATCTGGATTGCCAGCGCGCCTTTGAGGCAATGGGCTGGGCGACACGGTTGCTGATGGAACCCTCCGCTTACGAGGACACCAGCCCGGCTTACCTGCTCCAGCAAATTGATGATTTTAAACCCGATGTCCTTTTCATGATTGATTCACTGCGGTTTCATGCTTCGTGTGTCTTTCCGCCTCAGGTGCTGCATGTGTGCTGGGTGCAGGATGATCTGCCTCGGCTGATCAACACCGAAGCTGGACAAAGCATCGGCGAACGGGATTTCGTCGCCCTCCCGGCCGGTCCCTGGTATTGCAAACGCTTTGATTACCCTGCTGGTCAGTGCATCTTTCTGGACAAACTGACTCATGTGCAAAGCAAACCCGTGAAGTGGGTGCAGGATGGGGATGATCTTGTTTTTGTGACCAATGCAGGCAAACCAGCGCCGACCTTGGTACGCGAGATCATGGATGAATATCGTCAGGCTGTGCCGATGGTGCGCCAACTCATTGAGCGGGTCACCACCGACATGATCCGGTTGTATGACCGGGGCAACCATTTGCACAGCCCCGTACAAATACGCCAGCTCATTCAAGAAGAACAGCACAAGCAAGGCTGGGCGTTTAATCAGGCCAGCGCGATGGATCAACTGGTCACGATTCTAGTAAGCAGATTCAACAACGCATTGTACCGCCAGCAGGTCGTGCGCTGGCTGATGGACATTGCTTCACGCCATCACCTTAAGCTTTCACTCTACGGGAGTGGTTGGAGCGAGAACCCTGAATTCGCAGCCCATGCACGGGGCACCGTGGCCTATGGCGCGGACCTGGAAGAGCTCACCCGGCGGAGCAAGATCAACATGCAGGTGGTGCCCTTTGGGTGCATGCATCAGCGCCTGTTGATGGTCTGGTCGCTGGTGGATTTTTTCTCGTGCGTGAACATCCGTGGGATCGGCTCCTGCCAACGATCTGGCAGATGGTGCATCCGGTTGTGAAAGATGACCATGGCCTGCTCACCATGAATGCGGTGCTGCCCAGGCTGCAAGCAGGTGAGCAGAAGCAACTCGTGGAGCTGGCGAAGCTGTATCGATTGATATACGACGATACCGATGACGACCCGGTCAGACGTTGCAGGGACATGATCGAGGCCGGTTGCGACTTCATGCTCAAGCCGTTCCCCGATATGGACCACACTTTTTTCACCACCTCGATAGAGCTGGAAAAACAGGTGGTGCGCTATGTGCATGACCCGGAGCTTCGGCAGGCGCATTGGCAAAAACAGTCAGCCTTTGTGGAAACGCATTTGACTTACAAGGCAGGGCTTGGCCGGCTGATGCAGCGGATTCGTCATCGCCTGCTGAGCAAACCCAATCAGTTACGAACCGTTGTTCATGCCACGGGAGATCATCTTCAACCGATGGCATTGACCGCATCCACTTCTTTTCCGGAGGGTACTCGTTCATGCGTCTGACCATCATCATTGTGACCCACAATCGTTGCCAGGCCCTGGCCAGTACCTTGACCAAGGTCACGCACTTGCCGGATTTCGATTCCACGGAAGATGAAATCATCGTGGTGGACAATGGCTCGACCGATGGCACGGAAGCCATGTTGCAAAAAGATTGGCCCCGGGTTGTACGGCTTGGGCTGTCCTCTAATCAAGGCGTGTCGGCCCGCAACCATGGCTTTGCGGTGGCACGCGGACGATATGTCATGCTCATCGATGATGACAGTTATCCGCTGGGGCGTTCGCTATCGGCCTCAGTACATTACCTGGATGAACATGAAGACGTGGCGGCGGTGGTTGGCCGAGTGACCTTGCCCGATGGCCGATGCGAAGCCAGTGCCTTGCCCACGGTCATCATCAACTGTGCGGTGGTGCTGCGTAAATCCGTGATCGATAAGCTTGGCGGCTTCCCGCGTGAATTTTTTCGCCAGGCTGAAGAGTACGATCTTTCGTGGCGGATCTGGCAGGCGGGCTATCGCATTCAGCGATTTGAAGACCTGGAATATCGGCATGACAAGGTTGCGGGCAATCGCTGGCCGGGGTGGATCCATCGCATGGACATTCGCAACAACATGATCCTTGTTGAGCGCTATCTTCCCCAGCCTTGGCGCAGCATTTTTCGGGATGACTGGACCCAGCGATATTTTGCCCTGGCTCGCCACGCTGGCCACAGTGGAGCCGTGAAATTGGGCTGGTGGCAGGGGCTTGCCTGGCGCACACGCATGATGCTGACCGGTCGCAGAACCCTTTCAACCCAAGCGGTCGAATCGGTCTTTGGTTTTGCCCAGCAGAGCGAATTGATCTGTGCCTGGGCCAGGCAGCATAAAATCAAACGTGTTCTCATCGCTGATGTCGCCAAGTCGCTGTATGTGACTTTTCATGCCTGTCAGCAATGCGGGCTGGAAGTCGCTGCCATCAGTGATAATCACCCGGCTTACCAGGGCATGAACTACCGAGGTGTGCCGGTCGTGAGCGATCAGCAGGCCCGGCTGGAAACATTTGATGGACTGGTGCTATCCAATGTAAACCCCGCCCAACTCCCGCCGCGCCTGGCTACCCTGCAAAGCTGGTGCGACAAGCCTGTACTATCGCTCTGGCAGCCGGTATATCTGCATCCGCAATCTCTCCCCAGCCAGCAAACTCAGGCCGCATAAAATACATCAAGCCATGTCCCACACCCCCGGCAAAACCTCCAACCCCACCCCCGGTATTCCCCCCGGTTGTCCTGTTAGTTCTCCTGGTACATCGAACGGAAGTAACATCGCTCAACCCCCCTGCGGTGGTATTTGACCAGCCTGCTTCGCTGGCGATTAACCTGGCTCGCCGGGTGGTGCTTGATGATCTGTTGCAGACGCTGGACCCGCAGCGCCAATGGCGGACAGCGCTGGATGCTGGTTGTGGCGTGGGGTATTTTTCGCGCCACCTGGCTGACCGTGGCTACAAGGTGGTGGGCATCGATGGCCGCTCCGAGAACATCGCCCTTGCACAATATCGCCACCCGGATATCGCTTTCCACACCCATGACATCGAATGACAGCAAAGTTTATGCTTGGTTATCTCTGACAGTCAGAATCAATCCTGTAAATGCTCTGCCACGTCCGCCATGTTACCTCCAGGAAGAAATAAAGCCCTGAAGATAATCTATTTGGAAAACCTCAACAAGGAAAGCCAAGAGTTTGGTTAAAGAGAGGAAAC
>JAAUTM010000253.1 GCA_012031455.1 Phycisphaerales bacterium | reverse complement strand
GATGGCGATGAAGCTCATGAGTGCTCCTGTGCGCCCACAGGACTTGGAAGACATCATTCGTATGAAGCCGACCCGATCAGATATCGCATTCCTGCGTGAGCATCTTCACCGGCTTGAAGCCGAGTCGCTGGATCGCCAGACCCACGAGGCCCAGCTTGCCATCCTCGACACATTGGAACCCTGCCATGACCCTGCCTAACCTCGACAATACGATTGCACGCTGGGCACGGGTGGGGGTGCTATATGGGGCGAAATCGGCCCGGAACTCGCCGGACCTCGAACGCCTGCTGCTGGATACCGCCCGACTGGCCCCCGGCCATGCCCGGTTGTTTTATCTGGCGGTGACGTGGTTGAGCAGGTACGCCAACTTCGTGGCCCGTCATCGACTCAAGCATCTGGTTGAATCGGAACTCGATCCACTCCATCAACCGGTTCTGGCACGCTGCTGGCCTTGGCCGTGCATCACGGAGCCACCCGGGAACTGCTGAATATTGCAGAGGTCTGCGCCCCATCCGACACCCCCCGTCCCTTGTTCAAGGTGCAGCAAGGTAACCCTTCACTATCCAGAATCGCTCAGCAAAATGCCTGTCCCCAAGGCCAGCGCTGGCATCTATGGCTTCCTGATGCACCGCCCAAACTGGATGCACTGCGTCCGGTGTCGTGGATCATCGATCGCAATCCCGACTATCTGGACCGCATCGTCCGCAAGGGCGATTTGCGAGCCTCAATTTTGCAGGTTCTTCGCCATGACACTCCGGATGGGACGATCGCTTCGGAAGTCGCACTGGCCAGGAAATGCTCTGCCAACCGCATTGCCATTCGCCACGCCTTGAATGATCTGGAATATGAAGGTTACCCCCTGCGTCAGCCCTCAGCCGGAGCACGCAATATCCGGATTGCCCTGCCACCACACCACCGCCCCGGTTCAGATCGCCATCCCCCAATCAACCCGGTGCCACCAGTGAGTAGAATATTATTGTCGGTTGGAAGCCTGCTCCCGCGGGTGTCAGGCAATAAAGCTTACACGTTAACTCCCAGAATATAGCTATGCCATTTACTCCTTTTCATTTTGGACCACACGCATGTGTAAGCTTACCTTTGCATCGGTACATCGATATTCCCATATTCATCGGCGCAAACGTTGCGGTCGACGTGGAGCCGCTGCTGGTCCTTATATATAATCTGGACTATCCACTCCATGGCTATTGTCATACGTTGCTGATCGGGGGGCTGGTTGGCTTGCTGTTTGCAACGGCGGCGTATCCATTGCGCAACCTTATCGGAAAGTCGATGAAGTTTCTCCGGTTGCCGTATTCGCCGACCTATCTAAAGATGGCATTTTCGGGTGTCGCAGGTGCATGTCTGCACATCCTTTTCGACGCCATCCTGTATCTCGATATCCGTCCCTTTTATCCGTTTGAGGCATCCGTTATATGGTATCTTGTCCCGTGGCACTGTATACGTTATATGTTCCGCCAGTTTTGTGCCAGCCTTGCTGATGTATTTCTATATTGCTTTTATAGCAAAAAGGACAAAGGTTGAAAACAGTTAACCAGTGGTTAGTTTGTGGACTTTAGTACGCAATGTCATTGCTCTCTTTCCCCGGCAAGTAGAAACCGATTGTGCTTCGATGTTCTCAGGGTATCTAACCACCAGCTGCCGTCGACCTCGCAGGCGGGTAAAATGTGATCCCTGTGAGTAGAATATCGTTGCCGGTTGGGAGCCTGCGTTCGCGGGCGACTGGTGACTGAGCCTTTTTCCTTAAGTGAGCCTATGAGAGCACTCAGCATACGACAGCCTTACGCCGAAGAGATACTGCGAGGGATCAAGAAGATCGAGTATCGCTCAATCCCGACGCGCATCATTGGCGAACGGTTTTACATCTATGCGACCAAGGTCCCCGGAAAACCGGATCGATTTGCTGCCTTGGATGCCAAACCGGGTGACTTTCCCACCGGCGTCCTTGTAGGAACTGTGGAGATCAGCAAATGTACGGGTTCAGATGGAAATACAGTTGGCACTTGGTCAAACCCACCCGCTTGAAGCAACGACGTAAGCCAATAAAACGGCCCCAACCCGTGTGGTTTAACCCGTTCTGAGGTTCTCCAAACACTCTCCTGCTGATGCCCCCACCCGGCGGGTAGCATCCATTTGAGTACATGGGCACCAGGGGCAAGGCAAGGCCGATTTACAGTCTCTTATCGCACTGCCCGAAGCCGACTCCACAAGCTGGTCGCAAAGTCTCACGATTTCGCCTCGGCGATGCCAAGGCGGTGCGTCCCGGCAATGGCATTGATCTGCCTGGGCTGAACCCCCGCAGCTTTGGCTAACTCGCGCCAGCGGCCGGCGGCAGCGGTCACCTCCCGGAGGATGGCCTCGGGTCGACCGCGTTTCATGGAGGCGGCCTTGCCCACAGCTTTGAAGTCGTCCATCGTGAAATGATCCCGCTTGCCGTTGAGGCTCATCTGATGCTGTGATGTCCAGTCGCCGTCGGGGTTGTAGCTGTAGATCATGTCGAATGCCGGCGCAAGGGACCATGCGCCCCGCTTGTCCATGAGGAATGCGATGTTCTTGACATGGTCGTCCTGATTGCGCGCGACCACGTTGAAGGCCATGCGTCGGAACTGCTCCTCAATGTCATCCATTGACAGTCCAAGTTGGCGGATCACCAGCAGTGCCTGTTCGTAAGAGTGTGCCAGGGGGTTGTGGAAGTCCAAGTGTGCCAGCGCTCCGAGCGATTGCATGTGCAGCTTCTCGCCGGTGGGGAGCCGGTCAAAACGCCGCGTCATGAAGTGCCGGCGACCGTTCTCTCGAAGAGTCGGCACTCGGCCATGCGAATGCCCGCCGCCTGAGCCATCAAGGCGTAGGCGTACTCAATCGCACCGTAGCCCTGGGGATCGGTCAGTTCCTTGTCACGGTTCTCACTGACGCCGTCGAACTTGAGCAGCCAGTACTCAAAGCCAGGCGGGGCTTTGACCTGCCCGCTGAGCACCTGGTTGGTATCAGGGTTCCAGGCAATCACGGCTTTGGCTCTGGCTCCACCTGCAGAAGACCCGACCCGCAGAATCTCCAGCATCGCGTGTTCCTTGTCCGGATCGGCAAAGGATGCCTGCAAGTCCTCACGCCTGCGCAGTACTTCCGAAGCAAGCTCGACCAGCGTATCGATATGCAGCGGCTTGGATCGATACTCGCGCGGCCCACGAGCCGGTCTGAATTCCAATGCCCCCATGCCACGTGTGCCGGTGTAGCACAGCCGCTCGACCGCATCGATCTCGCTGGGCAATCGACCCTGGGTGGCAAGCCAGGTATCGATCACCGCGTTGCCGAACTTGTCCGGCAGCGAATCAGCGAGCATGCCAGGCAACCCGTGGAAAGAGGGGCATGGGCAACAGGGGGAACTGGTGACCACTTGATCTGCCAGGGGCATCATCAGCGGCGCGACCTGGATACCGCTGCCCCGGAATGCTGGGGTGTACTCGAACGAGGCCACCTGGCCCGGCCCATCCACGGATACCGCGCCGATCATGCGACCCCAGAGCCGAACCTCAGCGATCGTGCTCATGGGTTTCCTCCATTTTCATCCCAGGTCCACTTTTTCGAGGTCTTGGGCAATGGCGGTTTCTCGGGCTTGGGAGAGGCACGCTTGCGTTGTTTACCCTGACCCCGCAGTTGCTCCAGCGGACTTGGCGCAAGGGGAGGCAGGAACGCATCCAGATTTTTGAGCAGGTCCAGGGCACGGATCACGCGGATCATGTTGGTCAACTGCGTGGATTCGCCGCCTTCGATGCGGACCACCGTTCGCTTGGAAACGCCTGCCTCCCGTGCCAGCTCCTCCTGCATCAGGTTCCGGCGGAGCCGATGCTTGGCGAGCCGTTCTCCAATCTTGATCAGGATGGCTTTGTCTGTCATGGCAATGGCCTCTGGATAAGTGCCAGTTCTGTCTAGTATATCGGTCATTATCGATAAAGACGCCAGTTTTTGGCTACTACTGATGCTGATTTT
>JAAUTM010000252.1 GCA_012031455.1 Phycisphaerales bacterium | reverse complement strand
CTGCTATCGCAATTTGATCCATCAGTTTGATACCTCTACCGGGTCGCACAACACCTGCACTTTTACTTATGCTTCGGATCAGGTTGCGCATAACCCTGTGGTATCTCACAAGCAGATAAAGTTGGAACAGCCAACCGATTTCTCAAGAAATTTGCAAAATGGAAAACTGAGTGAACCTGTCGACCGAGGCGGCGTTCGGCTTCTGGCGGATCAACAAGGTCCGCTCACAGCCATAGGTTCGGATGTCGCCCGTGCCTACGGCTTGCCTATCACAAGCTTCAAGCGTTTTTGTCTGCTCTGCGGACCGCAGGTGCTTTTTGTAATCGATAGCATCGAATCCAATATCCCCGTGACCACCACCTGGAACTGGCTGCTCAACAACCGCGATGGCCAGTTGGATGTCAAGTGGTTTGGCACTGACCGGCTGGTGGCAAGGCGGGAAACCGCAGGGATGAAGCTTTTTAACTTGAACGGTGACCGACGGGAGACGATTCGTTACGCGTATATTCATGATTCCTATCACTGCCTGCCCAACCACCCCGGCGAAGGCGGCCCGGCAGCGGGATGCTGGTTCGTTGGTCAGAGGCCAAACCAGCCTTCAAACGCATCGGACTGCATGTGATCGCCTTGGACGGATATGGGAGCATCGCCGATTGGCACCTCAAACAGGAAGAGGGCTACGCTGCGGTGCTGAGCGGGCTGAAGGGTTCACCTTGCTGGAAACTCAAGATCGATCCCACCAATTTGAAGATGGCGGTGGAGGAAACCCAAAGCAAGTTCACTGCAACCATCAGCAGCGATGCCTCGGGATGTTGGTCGCTCCGCAGCACCTGACACTGGTTTCCACTGAGCTGCTTTTGGATAACTTGGTTCATCAACACCTTTGTACTCCGGTACAAAGGTTTTTTGATGGAGACTTGGGTTGGCAACAAAAAAGCCCTGAATTACAGGGCTTTGGTCGCGATTTGAAGAACATTTTCCAAGTTTGTCAGACAATGCGGGCGATAGGACTTGAACCTACACGGGGTGTTTAGCCCCACAAGGACCTGAACCTTGCGCGTCTGCCAGTTTCGCCACGCCCGCAGCAATTCGCAGAGCAGCACAGTGTACGATATCCAATGCGGGAATCAAGTCGATGCCCGAATCGCAAACCGGGACGCAAACAATCATCCCATGAATGATTGATTTAATTCCTCTGGTGATAAATTTATTCCCTCTGGATATTGATTGAAACCACGCCAAATCGATGCGGGTTCCTGGTTAAAGTATGGGGTAACTGAATTACCCCTATGGAACAACACTCATGAAAGTTTTTTTGAACGGGAAAATCCTCGCAGCCGACCAAGCGAACATCGCCTACGACGATGCGGGGTTACAACATGGCGTGGGATTGTTTGAAACCATGTCGGCCCATGGTGGAAAGATATTTCGGTTGCAGGAACATCTGGAAAGACTGGCCAAGAGTGCGGTGATGCTGGGACTGGTGCGTAAGTTGGAAGTCGGGCCGCTGGCACAGGCGGTAAACATGACCCTGGCCGCCAACGAATTAGCAGATGCAAGGATTCGTTTGACGCTGACCGCAGGAAGTCTGTCCTTACTCAAGCCCACAACCGCTGGTCAGCCTGAACCATTGCCCACAGTGATGATTGTCGTCAGCCCTGCCACGGTTTACGACCCAGCATTTTTTGAACGTGGCGTGCGTGTGCTCATCGCTCCGGTCTGCACCAATCCGCTGGACCCTTTGACCGGACATAAAACACTTTCCTACTGGAGTCGCTTGCGAACGCTTCGGCAGGCGGCCAGCGTCGGTGCTCATGAAGCTTTGTGGATGAGCATCACCGGCCACGTCGTCAGCGGTGCCATCAGCAATCTGTTCATCCTCAAAGACGACACTTTGTACACACCCTATGCTCGTGGCGAAGAAGTGCCCAGAATAGAGGGGAATGAGCCGTCACCCGCACAGGGGTTGCCGGAGGCACTTCCGGGGGTGGTGCGTGCAGCGGTGATCGAACTGGCGGAAATCCTGGGCGTCGCGGTGCAACGCAAGATGCTGACGGTGGAGGATGTGCTGGCTGCGGATGAAGTTTTTCTGACCAACTCAGGCTGGTATGTTCTGCCCGTGACGCAGGTGGATAAAAGCGACATCAGCCACGGGGAAGTGGGGGAAATCACACAGCGGTTGTTGGCAGAATTACGTGAGCAATTAGTGTGACTAGACACCCTTGGCACCCGAGTATGAGTCAAGTTTCACAACTCAACCCTGGGGAGTATCAAGCAATTGTTTCAGGCGTGGGGCCAGCACAGGGGGAAGTTTGGCGAGCCAATCGGCATCAAGCAGACCGACCGAAATTAGATCACGCAGATGGGTGCGGTCCTTGTCACGCCAGGCGGTGAGCTTGATTTGTACCAGAGCATCCAACGCAAGCACTCGATAAGCCCCGGCATCCTCACTGGGGGACACATCTGGGTTGGCCAGTGGCTCATGAGGTTTGACTTTTTCCAAGGCAAATATCACATGCACGGCATCGCGAGGTTTGGCCTGTGGACCATCGAGAAAAACATCCATTCCAGCGGCGTGACGATACACAAAACCGGCTTGTTCCAAGGCGGCTTTAGCCGATGTAAAATCCGCACGGCGAATCAGTACATCCACATCCTGCGTGTTTCGTACCGCCGACTCATCCACCCGTGATACCCACAAGGCTACGGCGTTGCCGCCAGCAATCGCATATGGAATACCCGCTTGTTGCAGCAGGGCTGTGGCTCGTAACAATCGCTGATGTACCTTTCCACAGCGGCTGCTGCCCTTTCCAATGAAAATGGTCCGGCTGGAATATACACTGTTTAATTATAGCCAACTGGCTTTACTTCCGGGGATCAAAGCGTAAGACAAGGTCATAAAGGTCCCAGCCGAAGACCCATGCCACGCCGCCATCCTTGATCATGGCCGTGCGGATCACATCGCAGGAAAACTCCGCCAGCCAGTTGCTTTCCAGTGCTCTGCCCATCCCTTCGAGTACTACCAGGTCCGCTCCTGCTGCAGCATCAACCAGTTCGGTGGAAAGTTGGGTCAGGTCAATCAGTGGTGCAGGGTTGCCACTGGCGATGAGGCGTAACTGGCCGGTCTGCAAACTTTGGGCAATGGTGGCATCGAAACCGGCAATGTGCCCGATGATGGGAACAAGCTCGCTATGGGTGATGTCGTTGAGGGACGGGCTGGTGTTGGCGGAAAGAATCACTGGGATGCCACGGGAAAGCAGGTCACGGGCAAAGGGAATCATGCCCAGAATGGCATCAGAACCGGCGTTGTCGAGAAATAGCAGAGCTTGCTGGTAACACGGGCCTTGGTGAAGACGATTGATCCAAAGATCGAGATTGTCCACCACCCAGGGACGGGGTTTGAGCTTGGCAAGTGTGGCCCGGAAATCCAGTTCACCTTTTTGAAATAGTGCGGCTGCACCGGCGGCATTGAGGTCAAACAAATTACCAGCAAGGATGCCACGCACCACCCGCTCAGCCCGTTGTGGTGAAGGTAACGCATCAATCTCAGCAAGTACCTGAGGCAGCAACTTCAGCGAAGTGGCGGTTTCCTTTTCCTTGGCCCAGCGATAAGGGTCCGCAATACCAGCCTGGCGCAGAGCGACCTCACGTTCCATGCTGATGCGCAAAATGTCCACCCGTCCCAGAGATTGGCAATCGGCTTCGATCATGTCGAGAAATGCAAACAGATGATTGCGAGCCGCAGTGATCTGGGCATCGGTCAATGCAGGTGACTGGTCTCGCTGATTCGCTTCTGCGCGAGCTTCTTCGAGCAAACGGGGGAAGTTCCGGCGATAAAGGGCCACCCAGTATTCCCGCTGCGCTTGGCTGGCGGAAAATCCCACTGACAGGGAATGTAGTTTTCAACGTTGCGTAGCTGGGGGAGGGTCGCGGTGGGTGATGAGCAGAGCATGGGGTGAAGTTGGGGGTGGTTGGATGTTTTGGTGTTGGGGTGAAAAGAAG
>JAAUTM010000251.1 GCA_012031455.1 Phycisphaerales bacterium | reverse complement strand
AAAATCAATCTGGCGCTATCCGTGGGGGCACCTGTACCACCCAAGGGTTATCATCCGATTGCCAGTTGGATGTCCGCTCTGGAACTGGGTGACGATCTGTGCGTCGAACGTGCCATTGGCAAAGATAGTTCATACGACCTGGCGTTTACGCAGCAGTGTCCACGCAAGCTGGTGGTGGACTGGCCCCTGGAAAAGGATTTGTGCGTGCGGGCGCATCGGCTGCTGGAACTACATGTGGGCAGGGCTTTGCCGGTGAAGTTGACCCTGCGCAAAAATGTGCCTTCGGGGGGCGGTCTTGGCGGCGGGTCCAGTGATGCGGCCTACACCCTCATTGCGATCAACGAATTGTTTTCCCTGCAACTTGATCAGGCCACCTTGCTGACGCTGGCTCTGCAACTGGGCAGCGATGTGCCGTATTTCATCGGCGTGGCCATGGGTCAAAGCTCCGCACTGGTGACTGGGTTGGGGGAATTGCTTGAACCGTTACCGATGAAAAGTGTGCTGACGATGGTGCTGGTGTTCCCCGACTTTGGCACCCCCACGGGGGCGGTGTATGGTGCCTTTGACAAGGCCCTGGCTGACCCTGCAAAGCAGGCGGAAGCAAACCGAATTCGCAAGCTGGCGGAACTGAACCCGCTCCCCCACGATGCCCCGTTTAACGATCTGGCTGAGCCAGCCTGCAACGTTACCCCGGCACTAAAATCGCTGCGTGCCCAGCTTCAAACCTTGTCGCCTTATCAGGTGCATATCACCGGTTCGGGTTCCACGATGTTTATTCTGACCCCCGATATTGTCGCAGCTCAGTCGCTGTCCTTACGATTGGGCGAAATGACCCGGTTGGAGAAGCTGGCCACATTGGTCACTCGCAACCTGCCGGGCCGATGATATTACCACGTTCGCAAACACTCTGGCTATGATTGAATATAAGAGCAATCCGTATTTTCTCTGCCTGCTTGTTGAGAATTTAGCCTTGGAGGTAACGCATGAAAATAAACCCTGGCTGGCGATGGTGATTAAACAATCGTTACTGGCGGTGGTGTTTGTGGGTTTGGGAATCCTGATGCTGGCCTGGCTGATGGGCGCATTTTCCCCCAAAGTAAGCATGGCCCCCGGAAATGCCACATCTGCAACTTCGGCCAATGCCACGACAGCGTCACACGGTGACATCCGCGAAATGAGCAAGGTCGATTTGATCGAGGTGCGCAAGGTAGCTTTGCCCATCGTCGAGTCGGCGGTCGGAGCGTACAACCGGTGCATGGGGCGCAGGTGGCATCAAACATCCTCGCCAAGGTGATCGAAGCTGATTTGCGGGCCGGGCAGGAAGTGAAGAAGGATCAGGTGCTGATTCGTCTGGAACAGGCCGACCTGCGTGCCCGATTGCAACAGGCCCAGGCAGGTTTCCGGGATGCGGTGTCAGCAAGGGAGCGAGCCAAATCCGACCTTGAACAGCTCCAGCAACTTTTCGATCGGCAGGCATCCACCAAGCGCGAACTCGACAATGCGCAAACAACCCTGGAACGTGCTCAGGCCATGGTTGATCGTGCCAATCAGGCGATTCTCGAAGCACAGACGGTCATGGACTATGCCACCATCAAGGCCCCGATGGATGGGATCATCATCGACAAACTTGTGAACGTTGGCGACACCGTCACCCCCGGTCAGGTGCTGGTAAACCTCTACGACCCCAGCAAAATGCAGGTGGTGGCCAGTGTGCGGGAGGCGCTGGCACAGCAACTGGAAGTTGGCAGAACCGTACGGGTAGAACTGGAATCCATGGACCTGGTTTGCAAGGCGAATATCAGTGAGATTGTGCCTGAGTCTGCGGGCAGCAGTCGATCGTTTGCGGTGAAGGTGACGGGGCCTTGCCCGCCGGGCGTGCATGTGGGCACGTTCGCGCGATTGCTCATGGACATGGGCACGCAGGAAACCTTGGTCATTCCCGCAGACGCTGTGCAACGGGTGGGGCAACTGGATTTGGTGAATGTGATGAATCAGAAGCGGACGCAATGGCAAAGGCGGGTGATTAAGCCAGGCCGGTTGGTGGAGGATGGCAAGAGCATCGAAGTTTTGTCGGGGCTTAAGGCTGGGGAACTGGTGATAGTGCTGCCAGCGGAGGGCCGGGGTCATGAGTGATAAACCAAAGCCGGGAGAGTTGCCCCAGTTGGCAGCTCAAAAGCGATCATCACGGGGGATTTGTTAATGGCATCGTGTGGGCATTTCTGCAATCGAATCTGTCGCTGGTGTTGATTCTGCTGGCCACGGTGGTGGGACTGGCAGCCTTGCTCATCACCCCGCGTGAGGAAGACCCGCAGATCGTGGTGCCCATGGCCGATGTGCTGGTGCGTTTCCCCGGCCACAGCGCCCAGGAAGTGGAACGACTGGTCACCACGCCGCTGGAAAAACTGCTCCACGAGATCGACGGTGTGGAGCATGTGTATTCGATGTCGCGGCAGGATCAGGCCATCATCACCGTGCGTTTTTTCGTCGGGGAGGACCGTGAACGCAGCCTGGTGAAGTTGTACAAACGGATAGATGAACATGTGGAAATTGTGCCTGCCGGGGTTGCGGGGTGGGTGGTCAAGCCGGTGGAAATTGATGATGTGCCGGTGGTCACACTGACCCTTCGCGCTGCCAGCGATGAA
The DNA here is from genome assembly GCA_012031455.1 of Phycisphaerales bacterium. The sequence continues at coordinate 1,361 of JAAUTM010000251.1, read as the reverse complement.
GGTGGTGATGCAGCAGATCAGGCACCCTTGATGGATGACTTCGGCTTACGGCGTGTGGCTGAGGAATTAACCGCCCGACTTGCGGGTGTGAAGGATTTATCACGGGCCTATGTGATCGGGGCTTGCCAAGGGTATTGCATGTGTACCTGGATGCGGACCGCTTGCAGGCACGCAACCTTTCACCCCTGGAAATCAAACAGGCGTTGCAGGCTGCCAACGTCAAACTCACCACTGGCGTGTATGCCCGGTTGGATCAGCAGTTTCAGGTGCAGGTTGGCGATGTGCTTCGGGATGCTCAGGAAGTGCGCAATCTGGTGGTGGCGGTGGCTCAGGACAGCCCGGTGTATTTGAAGGATGTGGCTCAGGTCATCGACGGCCCGGCTGAAGCAACCGGGTATGTGCGGCATGGCTGGGGGCTGGAGCAGGCCTGTTCACCCATGGCGATGCAGGTGGCTCGCCGCTCTTGGAAAATCATCTGACGCATCATGTGGACCATGGCCCGTCACAGCCGGCAGTGACCATTGCACTGGCGAAAAAGAAAGGCAGCAATGCGGTCAAGGTGGCGGAACGCATCATTGATGAAGCACGTCAACTGCAAACTCAGATCGTGCCCGCCGGGGTGGAGATGGTTATCACCCGCAACTACGGCCAGACAGCCGACCACAAGGTCAACGAATTGGTGGAAGCGTTGTTTGTGGCCATCGTCATTGTGATCGCACTGCTGACATTGAGTTTGGGCTGGCGGGAAGCGCTGGTGGTGGCGGTGGCGGTACCGGTGGTATTCGGGCTGACGCTGGTGGTGAATTTGTTACTGGGCTTTTCCATCAACCGGGTGACGCTGTTTGCATTGATACTTGCATTGGGCCTGCTGGTGGACGATCCGATTGTGGATGTGGAGAACATCACCCGGCATTTTGCCTTGCGTAAAAAGGCAACCCGGCGGATTGTGTTGGAAGCAGTATCGGAAATCAGGCCACCGTTGATCAGTGCGACACTGGCGGTGATTCTCTCGTTTGTGCCGATGTTTTTCATCACCGGCATGATGGGGCCTTACATGAGGCCGATGGCGCTGAACGTGCCTGTCACCATGCTGATGTCGATGCTGGTGGCCTTCACGATCACACCCTGGCTGGCATATCACCTGCTGCGCAAACGTTACGGGCAAGGGCAGGCACTGGAATCGGCACATGGCCATGAGCATGATTTGGAAGAAGTACGCAAGTCGTTTTTGTGGCGGGCGTTTTACCCGATGATGGCCCCCCTGCTGCATCATCGCTGGCTGGCATGGTCATTTTTACTGGTGACTGGAGTGGCAACCGTGCTGGCCATGGGGCTGGCGATGACCCGGCATGTACCGCTGA
>JAAUTM010000250.1 GCA_012031455.1 Phycisphaerales bacterium | reverse complement strand
TCGCCCGCCCCCCCAATCCAGCAGTGGACGTGACCTCACCGCCCTGGCGCTGGCCTGTTGTCAGGCAGCCTGGCTGTCTTGTCGTACCGGTCAACCCGAATCCCCCCCGTGAAATCCTGCGCATGCACCTGCCTGCGGAAGACCTGTGACATCGTCTGCAATCGCCTGGTATTGATGTTCAGAGTCAGGAGCGGAAACGACAGGTTGAATTATTCGTGGACATCCACGATGTCGGCCTTGAGAGTGTCAAGGTCCACAATCGCCACGGTGCAGCGACCGGTGAGCCAGCCGCAGCATTCGCCGGGGTTGAGGTAAAGCTTTCCGTTTTTCAATTCATTGACGATGGCGTGGGTGTGACCGGTGATGATCAGGTCCGCCGGGGCGATCTCCGCAGGTTTGAGCCAGTCGATGAAATGGTGCATCACGATGGTGCGTCCGCCCAGCTTCACTGTCATCGCCCCGTCCACCAGTTGCGGCAGCACCGCCTTCAACCCTTTTTTTCACCATCATTGTTGCCCAGCACGCAATGCACCGGAATGGACATCACATCCGGCGCAATGAGCTTGCCTGCAAAGGGGGCGATGTAGTCACCTGCGTGAAACACTGCATCAACCTTGAGCGATTGAACATCGCAACAGCGCGGGCAAAGGTGGGTAACCGGTCGTGCGTGTCACTGATCACACCGATTTTCATGCGCTTCTTCCGGGAAAGATGCGGTCAGAGAACCAAGACAATGCTCATAGTTTGCCCGCAGATACCGGGTCTGGCAAATGGGGTCTTTTGCAAACCGCTGCCTCATAAGCCATAATCGAAAAAGTACAGGGGGTATATGCCTCGGTGGAATCTCTCCTGCGGCCCCGGCCCCTGTGTGTAAGGAAGGTTATGCTCAAGTTTCAGGTTTACGACCAGGGCAAACCCGCCAAACATCGACGCCTGCGCCAGCCCTATCTCATGGGTTCGGACCACAGCGCCCTGCGTGCCGACATTCAGTTTGAACAGGGGACCATCGTCTGCCAGAAACGTGAAACGGGTGTGGCTGCACTGGTCTCCCAACAGCCTGCGGGGGAGTGTGGCGAGCTGACCATTCAAACATGTCTGCTTCCCGACCGTGAGGACCCCTACATTCTTTCGTTGGAATTGGCACGTCATCGCCTGATGATGGTGTACAACAAATTTGAAGAATGGGGCATGTACGACCTGTCCGAGGATCATGCTCTTTCCAAGCGGATGGACAAAGCCAAGAAACTCTTCATCGAATCGCTGTATCTGCAACATCAGGACCCCGGTCAGTCGGACAAGCTGGCGCAGGAGTGCTTATCCCTGGCCATCGATGCCAGTGAGGAACTGGCGCTGGCTCATGCCGAACTGCTTTTGGGACGCAGACGTGCGGTAGGGGCCTTGCCCAAGGCTCCGCTGGGTTGTGGCATCCATTTATCACAAACGCAGGAACGACTGCGTGCTGCCTTGAGCGGTAACTTTGATTTCATCTCTCTGCCACTTCCCTGGCGCATTCTGGCACCCGCCGAAGGTGCGTATAAATGGGATTTGGCTGACCAGTGGGTGGAGTGGGCGGTGCGCAACCGTTTACCGATCGTAGCCGGACCGGTGGTGAGTTTTGAGCCTTCAGTTCTGCCGGATTGGGTGTACATCTGGGAACACGATTATGACACCGTGCGTGATCTGCTTTACGAACACGCTGAGCAGGTGATCAATCGTTACAAGCATGCAGTCACTGCGTGGAAGATCGTCTCCGGTCTGCACCTGAGCAGTCACTTTACATTCAGTTTCGATCAGCTGATGGAACTCACCCGCATGGGCTGCATGCTGGTGAAAAAATTGCACCCACAGGGCAGGGTGCTGGTGGAAATTCGTCAGCCCTTTGGCGAGTACTACGCCACCAACCCGCGCTCGATTCCGCCGCTCTTGTACACCGATCTGCTCGTGCAGAATGCCGTCACCTTCGATGCCTTGAGCTTGCGTTTGCCCATGGGTCAGGCCATGCCCGGCCAGTATGCCCGCGATCTGATGCAGTTTTCCACGCTGCTCGACCAATACGGCTCGTTCGGGAAACCTCTGCATCTGAACATCGCTGTCCCCAGCGAACCGGTGACATCACTGATGTTGCAGGCCCCAAGCCCATCTCAACCCGCCGATGCTGATTGTGGCTGCTGGCGAAAACCATGGTCTCCCCTCGTGCAGAGCCGCTGGCTGGAGGCCGCCCATTACATTGCTCTTTCTAAACCGTTTGTTGAAGCAGTGGCATGGAACGATCTGGCCGATCATGCGGAGATCGATCTTCCACTGTCAGGTTTGATCGGGGAAGACCTGCAACCCAAGCCAGCCCTGCGTCGTCACATGGTTTTTCGCAAAGCACTGCAAAGCAAGGCCGTCGGTCCAACCGAACCTTCCACCACCGCTGGCAACGTGGCAGGCCCCATTCCCGGACCTAATCTTCCTTCCGGCTCATCAAGCCTCACTCTCGCAAATGCTTCGTCTCCCGCATCGGCATCAATATCCTCACCCGCACCAACCATTGCCCCCATGTCCATCCCGACGCTGCATACACCGGATGCCAAGGCTGTGAATCAATCTGATACCCCGCCGCTGCCTGTACATCGGCCCGCTCGCCCAGCTTCTGATCAATCACAAAAGTCTTCCTGAACCGTCACCACGTTTTACAAGCCGTGGATCCATGACTCCCCAAGCTGATAAGGTTGGTATCAACCACAAACTTGTGTTCGCCGGTTACCTGAGCCTGGCGGTGCTGCTGATGACAGGCTGGGCGATGATGCTTGTGTATTCAGTGCCTCGGTCATATCAACCCACAACCGGAGTCATGGAATCTAATCCGCTGCCGACGCATACCCGTATCGATATCAACACGGCTTCTGCTGCGGATTTGACCCTATTGCCGGGCATCGGCCCAGCTCTAGCCAAGCGTATTGTGGATGACCGCCTAGCCCTTGGCCCGTATCGCAACATGGAGCAGTTGCAGCGAGTTCCGGGCATCGGCCCCAAAATCGCCAGACGCATTGAGCCTTATGTAACTACCAGCCCTTGACAATCAAGTACTACCGCTCATTACCATTCGCAACTCTGATAGAAACAAATTCGAAATCCGAAATTACATGTCCTGCGTACTGGCTACTAAAAGCCAAGGTAGTGTTTCAATCCCTGCCAGTCGCGGCTGTGAAGCAATCTGCCAAGCTCGGGGGCAAAGGCCCAGAGTTCATCGGGGCGGGCGGGTAACCCCAAGGCTTCCACCATTTTTGAGCCAGAGTTTCCAACCCCGTGCCTTGCTGGGCGCTGATTCCCAATACTCCCGCTGGCAGCGTGTAATCATCCATCAGGTCCACCTTGTTCCACACCCGCATGACCGGTTTGCTATCGCTCTTGCCTTTCGCCAGCCAAGCTTCATCAGGCCAGTCATGCTCATGATCGCGTAGCAAATAATCAGCTCAGCCTCAACGACCGCCTGTTCTGCCAGTTCGATGGCTTGCGATTCAACGGGTCAGTCTGTGTGTCGCAGGCCGGGGGTATCCATCCAGTGCAAGGCCACTCCCTCGAGTTCCACCCACCCTGCCACCCAGTCGCGTGTGGTGCCCGGCAGGTCTGCCACGAGGCTGGCGCTGCGGCCGAGCATTTTGTTCATGAGGGTGCTTTTGCCCACGTTCGGCTGGCCTGCCACGACCACCCCCCGGTACGCTGCGGTAGCGTTCCAAAATTTTGCTGCGTGCCTGCACCTCCAGCACCTGATTCCCCGCATCATCACCCCAGCCAGCCTGTTCGTGTTTCAGCCACCACTCCCGCCAGCGCCGAGGCTGATCCAGCAATAAATCCACCGCCCCTGAACTTGGACAAAGTGACAGGGCATGCAGCATGTCCGCTTCGATCCCGCTGGACGCCTCCGGGTACCAGGCGAGGTTGGAGAGCGAATCTTCTGGTTGATTTTGACCATCGGCCAGCACAGCGCCATGGTCCAGCAGTTGAGCCAGCAGTTGCTGCATCAG
>JAAUTM010000249.1 GCA_012031455.1 Phycisphaerales bacterium | reverse complement strand
GGAGAGGGCGGGGCAGGTGCCAACTCGCGAATTGCAAAAGCATACTTCTGCGTGAGCAATCATGCTCGGCTCAGCAGGGCTGCGTAAAAACCATCGTGGTAGGTGTTGCCAATCCCGGCTGGTAACTGGCTGGCCTCGGCCACCAATTGCATCCCGTGCTGGGCAATCATGAATTGCACCTGCTCCTGATTTTCACGTGGCTCCAGCGAACAGGTGGCATAAAGCACTCGACCACTTTCCCCCGCCCCCGCCCCTGGTGGAGCGAGCATAGCCAGGCCACGGGTGATGATGGATTGCTGCAGGGCCGACCAGCGAATCCATCGTGGCCGGTCGGAATCGGTATCGGGCTTCAGGCCTGCGTGAAAGCACCGCAGTATTGCTGCAAGGCACATCCAGCAGCAGCAGGTCAGCCATTTTCCCACGCATAGCACCGGGGCAAGGCATCGGGGGAAACGACCGTGACATTGGGCAGGGATTTGGCCAGTTCATGCAGCGACTGCGTACGCAGCGTGTCCACATCACTGGCAAAGACTTGGGCTTGCGGAAACATCTGGGCAAGCTGACGGGTTTTGGTGCCCCGGCCAGCGCAGAGGTCCAGAATGATTCGCGGGGCTAAATCCCTGGCCAGCGAAACTGGTCTGGCACTGGCAGGGTCCTGCACCCGGCGACCCGGATGCTCGGCCAGAAACCGCATCAGCGATGCATGATCCTTTTGCCAGACAATAAACCCCGGAGTCTGGTGGGCAATCCATTTCTCACTGCCAGCTTCCCCCGCCCCCTGTCCTTGCTCATTGGCGGATGCATCATTCTTCCCATTGGTCTGCGGGGTGAGTGTCAGCAGGCTGCTGTCATCCTCCAGTGCCACGATCAAGGGCGGGGTCAGCGTGCCATGGTGACAAAGCTGAATCACGGTGTCGCGGTCATGAATTTCCAGCCAGCGTTTGACCAGAGCCGAGGGATGGCTGGTGACCACGGACAAATATTTTCCAGTTTCTCAGCAGGATCGGGCAGCAGATTGTCTTTGAGAAACAGGGTCCCGTTGTCAACAGGCAGACGGTTCCCAGCCGGGGACCAGGGGGTTTTGGGGTCGTGATGATCGATGGCATCGGCCAGTTTGCGCAACACGGCATTGACCATGCCACGGGCATTTTTACGCACCAGCTCACGGGCCAGATTCACCGATTCATCGACCACGGCATAGGCAGGCAGGCGGTCAAAAAAAGCAGTTAGCACCGCCCCGGACCATCAGCACGCCGCGCAACTCGCTCTGCAATCGGCGGCAGGGTTGACGAAGAAATTGATCGAGCATGTACTCGGCGGTGAGCCAGCGCTGTTTGGCGACATGGTGGATCGCCAGCGCCAGGCGGGTGTCGCGTTCATCCAGGCCGGGGGTGGACAGAGGCAGGGGGTCGAGGCTGGGGAATGCGGCTGCGGCGCGGCCCAGGGCGTGGGCGACCAGTAACCGCGCGGAGGGGGTGGAGAAATCAGCAGGGGTGTTGTACATCGTGAGGCAAGGATACCACAGAGGCATCCTAACTTGGAGGACCAAGTTCAGGCGTGGAGGATGATATGAAGATTCAGCCCCTCTCCCCACGGGAGAGGGTGGCCGAGTCAGCGAGGCTGGGTGAGGGCCGAAGAGCGAAAAGGCCATCAAATACGGTAGTCCTATAAATAGCCACGCCCTCACCCTGAACCTGCAAGGCAGGTCTCCTACTCTCCCGGTGGGGAGCGGGGGTGCAAGACGCCACACTCGAACTCAGTTTGCTCTAATTCAGCGGCGGGGCGGAGCTGGTGGTTTTGGGAGCGTCTATTTTGGCGGGGGCTTTGTTGCTCAGGGCTTTGCGGACTTCGTCCATGAGCTGATCCACTTTGAAAGGCTTGAACAGGACGCTGGACAGGCCTTCCTGACTGGCACGGACGATGGAATGATGCGGGTCGTAGCCGAAGCCGGTCATGAGGATCACGGGGACAAAGTCATCACGGCGGCGGGCGGCGGCGAAGATTTCATAACCGTTGCGATACGGCATTTTGATGTCGGAGATGATCAGGTCGAAGGTGCGTTGTTCGAGCATGAGGCAGGCTTCGTGACCATCTTTACAAATCAGGGGATCAGCCCCGAACTTGCGAAGCACATCGCCAATGGTGTTGCGGATGGTGGCTTCATCATCAGCCACGAGGATTTTGCGCCCAGCCAGCAGCGGGTCCATCTGCTTGGGAACATTCACCTTGTCAGCACCCAGCACACCCTTGGGACCGGAGCAGACATTCTGCATCGTGCTGCGGATGGCCTGCACATGTTCGAGGATTTTATTGAGCCTGCCACGCATCGAATCATCGCCGATGTACTCCTCCATGAGCGTGCCGGCTTCGGTGACGATGTCGTTGAGCGGGGCTGCCAGTTCCTGAACGAAGTTGTCGGCAAGCTGGCCGGTGCTGGTGTAACGTTCGACCACCAGCAGGTCGAGGATGTGAAGGGCCATGGCGATGTAACGGCCAAAGATTTCCGCGAACTGGCGATCGTCTTCGCTGAAGGCTCCGACAGTCTGACTTTCAACGTTGTAGATGCCGATGACCTTGTCATGCAGAAACAGCGGCACGGTCAGGCTGCTTTTGCAATGTTGCAGACCCAGCACATAGCGCGGGTCTTTTTCGGTGTCATGGCAGATGTAGCTGCGCCCGGTGGCGGCGACGTAGCCGGAAATGCCGTTGCCCTCGGGCTGGGCGTACAGGTCCACTTCCGTGGCCTCACTGGGCAGGCCCTCGGCGATGACCAGTTCGAGTTTGTTGCTGCGCTTGTCGAGGATGCGGATGCAGAAATGATCAAAGTGCATCAGGTCCTTGGAGAAGCGGATGATTTGTCACGCAGGAGTTTGAGCCGGTCACCGGGCACGAGCTTGGCGATGGCCTCACTTTCAAGGCGCGCCAGTTCGCGTCCGGCGGCGTCGATGGCATCGAGCTTCTGTTGCAGCTTGCGGCTGCTGGTGGCATCCCATACCACGGCCACGACCTGACGGATGTCGTTCTTGTCGCCGACCACTGCTGAAGCCATGAGTTCGTAGTAACGGTCATCCACCTGCAGGGCATATTTCTTGCTGCGCGGCTGGGTGGTTTCGGCACCGGGGCCGGAGTGGATGGAGGAAAAAAGCGTGCGGGCCTGATTGCAGATTTGCCGCACCCGGTCCATGACCTCCGGGGTGAACTTGCGCATGCGATCATTGGACCATGAGCAGCGACCATCGGAATCGACGATGCAAACCCCTTCACCAATGGTATTGAGAATCAGACTGGACTTGTCACCCACCAGGCCGCGTTCCAGAGGCAGAAAATCGCCGACATCGGCAAACACGGCGTGAAAATCACGGGTGCGCAGGAGCGCCAGAGCTTCATCCATCCGCTCGACGGTGACGACTTCAAAGAACTGGCTCAGCGCAAGGGTGACCGGATGCTGACGGGTGGACCGGCCCGACAGAATCAAAATGCTTTGACGATCATTATCCATTGGGGGTACTCGGAGGAGTTACTGCCACCATTGGGCAGAAAAATCAGCCTTCGTCCATAGAGATCATCGGACGATTCAGCACTCAACCCCGGCCATGAGTCAGGAATGCGCCAGGTACTGGCCTGACCCTATGTTAAGGAATCGTAAAATCGTAGCATAGCCGCCGATTAAGTTCAACGAATCATCGGCTCTTTTGATCGTAAAATTAGCTGGCTAAAGATCATAGATGTCAGAGATTAACCATCTTCCGATAATCGATAGGGCAAAAGACTGGTCAATGTACCTTTTAAGCCCAGAGCATTGAACGCAGGTCAAACGCATATACGTCGCGACCCGGGGGGGGCAGGGAGCGGGATTGATGGATCAACGAGCCGCGACCGTCAGGGAGCGGTTTTTGTCTGTCAGAGCCGCGAGTGGTAACGAGCGGTTTCCGGATGATGACAGAATAAATTTCAGACCGCTTCCTCACGGGCGCGCTCGTTGAAGGCAATGCACCAGACCGCTTCCTCACGG
>JAAUTM010000248.1 GCA_012031455.1 Phycisphaerales bacterium | reverse complement strand
TGCGGTTTGCCTCCCCAAACCTCCGGTATGAGCCTGGCACCAGAGGGTGGCCGAATTCCATGAAAATGGTTGGGCAATGGCCTGGGGCAAGGTCGGGGTGAGAGGATGCTTCAGTGCACATTGCAGGGCCTGGAAAGTGACCAGACCCAAACAGATCACCAGTCGTGGCTGCACGATGGCAATCTGGGGCAGGGCAAAATTGCACGGCGGAGGCCACAGATCAGTTGCGGGGATTTTTGGGATATCGATCCGGACTTCACAAAAGGGAACAGGTTCGTGGCAAAGGTGTCCTGCAATTCCCGACCGAAAAACCGTTGCAGGAGTGCTTCTAGGTTTTTATTGGTGGGCAGCGCTGGATTGCGGCCCAGTTTCACCATGGCATCGTCCAGTGGTTTAGCCAGTTCAGCGCTGGAGGCCCAGTCTTGGAGCAGAATCAATAGATCGGAGTCGAACGTTGGTCGGCTCCCTTGGTGTAGGGAGATACATACATGCATTCATAAGCCCCCTGGTGGAAATCACCGATCTGCTGGTACCCGGACCAGGAGCACTGACGCCGGATCGCAGCCAGTTGTTGGAGTCGGGAGGTCTTGCAGGTCATGTCCCAAGTATCAGCCTAGTCCCCCATCACTGCAATAGCGTCAGGTTTGTGAACCCATGCCCATGACCATCACCGAAAACATCGACTCACGGCAGATCACGGAAAACCAGTCGGCGGAGTTGCTCTACACCATCACTGGCACGGCCGATGAGTCCGAGGCCCTTGCGGTGCTCAAGACGACCGCACCGACGGTGCTGCTGAATATGAAGCGCCAGCCGCTGACGGTTGAACCGGTGCACATCGACACCACCCCCGCCAATGTTGACCAGTGCATCTGGACCGGCAGGGCGACATACGCACCTTTTGAGTACCAGCAGCCGCCGGAAACCGGCGACTCATCCTTTGCCTTTGACACCGGGGGCGGGACGCAGCACATCACCCAATCGCTGCAAACCGTGGGCAGTTATGCTGCCTCCGGAAGCACGGCTCCCAACTTCCGGGGGGGCGATCGGGGTGACGGACGCTTCCGGGGGTGTCGAGGGGGTGGACATCACCGTGCCGGTGTATCAATTCTCCGAAACCCACTACCTGCCCGCATCGCAGGTGACCCAGAGCTACAAAGCTGCCCTGTTCCAACTCACCGGCAAGGTCAATTCCGATTCGTTCCGGGGCCTGGCCGCCGGTGAATGTCTGTTCCTAGGAGCCTCAGGTTCGCGGCGCGGCACCGGTCCCGATGATGATTGGGAGATCACCTTCCGTTTTGCCGGTTCGCCCAATCGCACCAATCTGACCCTCGGCTCGATCACCGGCATCGACAAAAAGGGCTGGGAGTACCTGTGGGTGCGCTATGCCGATGCTGAGGACACCGCCAGTAAAACGCTGGTCAAGCAGCCGGTGGCCGTTTACATCGAGAAGGTCTATCAAGAGGCGAGCTTCAGCGGACTGGAAATCTAACCATGAGCGATGCACTCAAGAAAGTCCGCACCGGCGACCCGCTCCGCATCCCGGCGGCGGCCTACAACTCATTCATCGATTCAGCAATCGACCTGCAAACTCGTCAGATGAACCAGGCAAGGATGCCACGGTCGACACACAGTGACAGCGACATCGTGCTGGTGAAGAACGCCACCGGGGCCGATCAGGACCGCTTTGCCGTGTTGGGCATCGACCGCCCCATCTACAGGCCCATGGACAATCTGGAGAGTTTTAAGAATACCCTGGCTCTCCAAGGCATCATCCCCACCACCGACAATGCCACGCATACGGGCCGCTTTGTGGTATTGGCCGAACCGCTCAAGGCCGATGCCATTGGCAGAGCCTATATCGGTGGGGTGATTCCGGTCAGAATCTTCAATTCATTGGCCGCTGGTGCCGCCTTTGACTTTGCCGACATCGACAACAACAACACGGCCCGACTGACCACGGTGCCGGACAGTTCGGCGCAAATCTTATGGCGTGAAAACACCTCAGCAGAGCAAGAGATGTGGGCGGTGGTGCGTCTGGGTGTCCCGGCAAATCAGGTGATCACCAATAGGAGATTCGATGCGGGGACTACGAATATGCAGTTCAAAGTGCCAGCCAGTGTCCTGAAGATCACTGCTGTGGGTGGCGGAGGTGGCGGCGGCAGTGGCGGCACGGCTTCCTACGGCACCCAGAACATGTCCAGTACAGGGGGCGGCGGCGCAGCCGGTCAGGAAATCATCGCGGTGTATCAATGTGTCATCGGCGATACGTTGCTGGTGACCGTAGGCAACGGTGGCAGTGGCGGCAGTCCAGGGGATGGGGCCGATGGAGGTGATACCAGCGTCATCCATGCCACCGACCCCGCTAAACTACGAGTCATCGCCTACGGCGGCAGAGGCGGCAGGCAAGGTACAGGCACCTCCGGCGGCAATGGGGGAGGCTATGCTGCGTATGGCATCTCCACAGGCCAGACATTGCTAAAATCGAAGTTTGGGTATTGTTTCCGCCAACGGGGCAATCCGGGGCATCATGGCCATGTGGCACCGGGGATCGCCTACAACGGCTGCGCCCTGGGCGGCATGACGGAATGGGGTTCGCCAGTGGCTGGCAACATCCACTATGGCATGGTCGGTCCGGGCGTGGGTGGCAACGGGTATTTATCCAACGGCAGCGGAGGTCGGCCGGGTTTGGTATTGATCGAGTGGTAATGCAACCCGCGGTTCGCTGGATCATGCATCGTGTGAACACCGAGCGATGCCACCATCCGGGAAACCCGCAAGACCTACCATGCCGACGGCACGCTGCCCGAGTGGGAAACCTTGGCAGAGACGGTGGTTCGCACGGCGACGGTGAAGACGTGATGCAGTGCCGGGGGGCGCAGAACGCAAAACAGGCGATTATGAGACTTTCGCTTGTAACCCCTTGTAAATGCGGGGTGCAGTGTTGTCTCACGGTCTCAGCCCCCTGAGACCGGCTGAGACCGATGGGCAGAGAGGCGCAGAATGCGGAAATGCCCGATTTTGACACTTTGGCCCGTAACCCCTTGCCAGCACTGGGGTCGATTTGGCTGTCACGTTTTCGCCAACCGGCACGGTCTCAACCCCCTGATCGAACGTCAGGCACTTCCAGAGCCTTCGCTGCTTTCGCCAGTCCGACTCGGCGGCGATGGGTCGCACCAAATGATTTCAATCCGTTTCAACTACTCGCATTGTTATAATTTGATTAGCGATATTGGCCCTCCCAGCAAACTAACGCATTGAAACATTTATAAAATCTATGCTTACGGTTATTGGGATAGGTGAATTTGGCCTTCCCCACGTTTGGTGGGCGCGCCTAGGGTTATGTCAGGCTAGCCTCGAACGCTTCGGGCTTTGATAGCCTAACGTACTATGCAGTCGAACACGATTGTAAAACACCTCGATATATTCGAAGATCGAACCACGGGCGTGCTCATATGTGACGTATCTCTCCTGATGCACCAGCTCGCCTTTGAGCGTGGCCCAAAAATTTTCCATCGCAGCATTGTCATAACAGCCCCGGGGGTCGCCTCGGTCACTCATGCTCGTTTGCACGCCGTATTGCCGGAGCAGGTGCTGATAGTCATCACTGGCGTACTGCACGCCACGATCCGAGTGGTGGATCAAGGGCAGGTCTTTCGCCCCGGCTTGAGGCTTGATCATTCGCTGCGTCAATGCCATCCGCAAGGCCTCGAGTGTCAGCGTCGTCTTCATCGTCGCATCCATCGCCCAGCCCACGATCTTGCGCGAGCCCAGGTCCAGCACCGCTGCCAGATACAACCAGCCTTGGGCGGTGGGCACGTAGGTGATGTCACTGACCAGCGCTGGTCGGGCTTGCCGGGGGTGAAGTTGCGTTGCAACAGGTTCGGGGCCGGGGGCTGATGGTGCGAGCTGTCGGTGGTGCGGGGCACGAACTTCCGCTTGATTTGCCTGCAATGCCTGCCAGCCGCATCAGTTTTCGTCACGGTGTTGAGGCAGATTTGAGCCTGAGCAGCAGCACTGATGCAC
>JAAUTM010000247.1 GCA_012031455.1 Phycisphaerales bacterium | reverse complement strand
AACGCCATCGTTTGATGAAGCTCACACCGATACAAGGGTTTCAAACAAGGATGTAGCGAAGCCCACACCGATTCGGTGTGGGTGGCATGATGCACGAATTCGGGTGGCGCTCACCCCGTGACATTGAAACGTCGCACCTGCGGTGCGTCGCTAAACAATCCAACATGACACGTCGCTGAACCATCCAACATGACCAACATGTGGCGCATCTGCGGTGCGTCGCTAAACTACCGTTGTGTTATGCTTTGGTCCTCCACCCCATGCACACATTATGTGACATCCTGGCCGACCTTCAGCAGGGAAAACCCATCATCCTGCTCGACGATGAACGACGTGAAAACGAGGGCGACATCGTCATCCCCGCCCAGTTTGTCACGTCCCAGCAGGTCACCTTCATGCTCCGCGAGGCCTGTGGCATGATGTGCGTCGCGCTCTCGGGTGATATCTGCGATCGTCTCAAACTCGAACCGCTCTCCCGCATCAACACCACCCAGCGGGGCACGGGGTACACCGTCACCGTCGATGCCCATGAAAAATTCGGCATCACCACCGGTGTGTCTGCCTGCGACCGCACCATCACCATCCAAGCCCTTGCCAACCCGCAAACCTCCGCCGACGATCTGGCACGCCCCGGCCATGTGCAACCCCTGCGGGCCCGCGATGGCGGCGTGCTTGTCCGTGCAGGCCAAACCGAAGGTTCCGTGGACTTATGCAAACTGGCAGGCCTGATCCCCGCAGCGGTGATCATCGAGGTGATGAAATCCGATGGCACCATGGCCCGCAAACCCGATCTGGAACTTTTCTGCACCCGTCACCAGCTGAAAATGTGTACCGTGGCCGATGTCATCCACGCTCGTATCCAGCAGGAAACGCTGGTCGAAAGAATCGGCCAGTCACCAATCACCACGGCACAAGGCCTGTGGAACATGTTCGCCTACCGCAGCGAGGTGGACCCCCTGCCCCATGTTGCCTTGGTCTGCGGCGACATTGAAGCAATGACCCGGCAGGACCTGCCCGTATTGGTCCGCATGCACAGTCAAAACCTGCTCGGTGATGTGTTTGAAGATATCACCCAGCCTTCGGGTACTGCGTTACGCTGTGCCATGCGGCAAATCCAGCAGGCTGGTTGCGGGGCGGTGGTTTATCTGCGTCACGAAGGCATGGGGCAAGGCCTGTTGCGTACTTTGCAAAGCGTTCATATGCCTTCCATGCTTACGCCTCAGAACGATGAACGATTACGCTTGGGTGATGGGCAAATGACCCCCGGTCTGGCACCCCTGCGGACAAACGCTCCTACGGCATCGGCTGCCAGATCCTCCGCGATCTGGGCATTCGCAAACTCCGCCTGCTCACCAACCACCCCTTCACCCCCAGCGCACTTGCAGGCTTCGGCTTGACCATCGATGAATTTGTACCACTCTCGTGACGATGACGATTTTCGCACGTAGTCGACGCACAACGACCACGCCAGCCATCACAAATCCAGTTCCTGCGCCTGCTCCGCACGTTCCATGATGAACCGGAACCGTGCGGATGCATCCTTACCCATCAGTTCCGCAATCACCTTATCCGTTTCCAGCGGGTCGACGATATCCACGCGCAGCAATCGCCTGGTTTTGGGATTGAGCGTCGTCTCCCACAACACCTTGGGCATCATTTCTCCCAACCCCTTAAAGCGGGTGATCTCCGCTTTGGCGTTACCTTTGTGCTGACCCAAAATACGATCCCTGTCCGCATCATCCTTGGCCCAGTACGTCTCCTTGCCAAGGTCAATCCGGTAGAGCGGCGGCTGGGCAAGGTACACCCTTCCCGCACGGATCAGTTCCGGGCAGTACCTGTAAATGAACGTCAGCAGCAGCGTCGCAATGTGATGCCCATCGCTGTCGGCATCGGTCAGAATGATGAGTTTCCCATAACGCAGTTTGGTCAGGTCGAAACTTTTGCCCACTCCGCAACCAAAGGCTGTCACCAAATCCGACAATTCCTTGTTCTCCAAGACCTTGCCCAGACTGGCGCCTTCAGTGTTGAGTACCTTGCCGCGCAGGGCAATATCGCCTGCCGATTACGGTCACGACCCTGTTTGGCGCTGCCTCCTGCTGAGTCACCTTCCACAATGAAAAGCTCGCTGTCTTGGGCATCATGAGTGTTGCAGTCCGACAGTTTGCCCGGCAGGGACAGTCTCCCTGATGTCGCGCTCTTGCGAGTCACTTCCGCCTGGGCTGCTCGTGAAGCTTCCCGGGCGCGGGCAGCGAGAATGATGCGGGCGACGATCGATTCTGCTGTGGTGCGGTTTTCGTTGAGCCATTGTTCAAGCGCCGGGCGCAGTGCTGAGTCGATGGCCGAGACCAGCTCAGGGTTGTTGAGCCGATCCTTGGTCTGTCCCTGAACTGCGGATCGCTGACAAACACCGACAGCACGCCCACCACACCTTCGCGGATGTCATCGGGGGTGAGTGTAACGCCCTTGGGTTGCAGGTTGTGGGTGTCGATGTAGTTGCGGACAGCCTTGGCAATCCCGGTGCGCAGCCCGGTTTCATGGGTGCCCCCTGAACCAGTGGGGATGCCGTTGACGTAACTTTTGAGATATTCCTCGGTGCCTTCGGTCCAGTGCAAGGCCACATCGATCCTGCAGCCATTGTCCTTGGTCAGCGTGAAAGGTGTTTCATGCGTCATCTTCGCCTGCCGAAGTGTCACCAGTTTGCGGGCAAAAGCGGTGAGTCCCTCAGCGTGTTCAAACACCTCGTGCTGTTTGGTGCCTTCATCGGTGAAGGTGACTTTCACCCCTTTGTGAATGTATGAAATCACTTCACAGCGTTCGCGAATCAACGCCGGATCAAAATCAATTTTGGGGAAGATCTCCGGATCAGGGTGAAAAGAAAATGGTGGTACCCGAACCACGGGCGGGTCCGACTTTTTTGAGTTTCTCCACCGGCTGGCCGCGCTGGAAGACCATCTCCCATTGGAAGCCTTCCTTGCGTACGGTGGCCACGAGTTTTTTGACAAGGCATTGACGACCGATGCCCCGACACCGTGCAAGCCGCCGGAGGTGGTGTAGTTTTTATGATCGAACTTGCCCCCGGCATGAAGCATCGTGAAGATCACTTCCAGTGCCGATTTTTTGGTTTGTTTGTGGACATCCACCGGGATGCCACGCCCGTTGTCACTGATGGTGATGCTCGTGCCGTCGGCATGAAGCGTGACCTCGATGCCGGTGGCGTGGCCGTTCATCGCCTCATCGACTGCGTTATCGAGCACCTCCCACACCAGATGATGCAACCCCGTCGAGCCAACCCCGCCAATGTACATGCCCGGCCTCTTGCGGACCGGTTCCAAACCTTCAAGCACCTGAATCGATTGAGCGTTGTATGTGGCAGTGGTCATGTATGTCTTCCGTGACAAAGTAAGAGCAGTATTTAAATCGCATGGGGTAGTATATCGTCATGAACAGCCGTGAGGTCTGATGCTTGCCGGAATGGGGGATCTCTGGTGCTTTGGCCCCGGGATCGTGCTGCTGTTTCTGCGCGAAAAACATAGACGGGAGAAACTGGGCTGACATGGATTGAAGCATGGCGCGTAACTGGTTTCACGCCACAGCCAGAGGGGTCACACGATACAGCCGTCCACCGTAATGTTGAATCTTTTCCAAGTCATGGGCATCCAGCGCCATACGCACATCATTGAGTCGTAGAGCATCCTCCGGTGCAAGATAAGGCGACCATGGATGTTCATCTTCAAGCCAGCAGACATCGACTTCAACCAGCAGATCATCTTTTCTCAAACGCTCAATAGAAGGAATGGTTTTCATCGCAGTCTCCGTGTGTAATCATTGGTCCATTCCGTCGTGTCCGGATGATAAACAGTAATTAAAACTGCTGGAGAACTTGTACCTTGCCTTAACCCCCAGACAGCGTGAATCGGTTGATGTACGCCATCATTTATCAGAACCAGTACACTCGGACCATCGTGTGCATCGGGGTTAGTCTTCGGATTACTTGGGCTATGTCGCACGATCAATTATACACGCAAGTCGATTTTCTTCCAGA
>JAAUTM010000246.1 GCA_012031455.1 Phycisphaerales bacterium | reverse complement strand
ATCCGGGCAGGACAGACGCTGCAGGAACTGGAGTCGGCTTCGATCGTGCGGGAAAACCTGGAGAGCCAGCAACAGTCGGTCAGCGGGGTGAATACTGATGAGGAAACCATCAACCTGCTGGCGTTTCAAAGAGCCTACCAGGCGGGTGCGAGGTTTTTGAATGTGGTGGATGAGATGTATCAGACACTCTTGCAGATTGTATGAATGTATGGGTCAAGGGGTTCAGCGGTCGTGCGGTGTTGGAGCATGCAGGCGTCATACCTGCGGTGCGTCGCTAAACAAGTGGCGTAGGGTGGATGAGATAAAGCATCATGAGCCGTATCAGTACCAACATCCCGCGAACGACGACGATGCAGTCGATGAACACGCTGCTGTCGAACCTGCGGCGGACGCAGAAGAATCTCTTTGATGCGCAAAACCAGGTACAGACCGGTTTGCTGGTGGCCAAGCCTTCGGATGCCCCTTCAAAAACCTCCGCGATTTTGTTGTTGCAGGCGACCCTCGAAGCCCGTGCCCAGCAGAAACTGAATCTGGCGTATGCCTCGAGCATCATGGCCAATGTGGATCATGCCCTGGCCGACACCACCGACATCTTGCAGGAAGCCCAGAGCATCGGCTCGAGTCAGATCGGCATCGGTTCCAGCAGCGACACGCGCAAGAATCAAGCGACGGTTATCGACGGACAGATCACCGCATTGGTGGACATCGCCAACCGTCAGCATCAGGGGGTATCGCTTTTCGGTGGTAACTTCACACCCGGTGCCCCGGGCAGTTTGACCGGTGACCGGTTGTTTGTGTTTGACTCGCAACTGGGTGGCGTGCGGTATTCAGGGACGATTGAAAATTTGAAAGGTGATCTTGGCTTTGATGAGCCGGTGGGCATCAACAGCAACGGCCACGAGGCGTTCACAGCGATGTCGGCCCGAGTGGTGGGGGATCGTGATTTGGACCCGCTGGCTACCGCCAACACCAGGTTGGAAGACTTAAACGGCGCCAGAGGTTTGGGTGTCACCACGGGTGCCCTGGAACTCACGGTCAACGGGGTGATGACAAGTGTGGATTTGACCACCGCCCAGACCATGGGCGATGTGATGACCCGGCTCAATGATGCAATCAACCAGCTCGACCCTGCGGCAGGGGCACTGAGCATCACAGCTCAAGGGTTCACGCTCACCGCTAGCGCTGGTTACACCATCAGCATGAACGACACCCTGACCGGGACCACGGCTGCGGACCTGGGGCTGGCGATCAGTGCGGCAGGTGCGAGTGTGGCGGGGGGCGATGTGGATCCGCGTTTATCGCTGTTCACTTCGCTGACTGCTTTGGGCGTGAGCGTGGATACCGCAGGCGGGCTGAAGGTATCACAAGGCGGACTCACCAAGACACTGGATTTGACCGGTGCGACAACAGTGCAGGATTTGATCAACCGCATGACCGCTCTGGACATGGGCCTGCGCATGGGTATCAGTCCGGATGGCAGCGGATTGCAGTTAATCAGCGAGATCAGTGGCCCTGCGTTTTCGATCGGGGAAGTGGCGGGCGGTACAACGGCAACGGATCTGGGAATCCGCAGCTTTTCACGCAGCACGACACTGGATGAACTGAATTTCGGGATTGGTATTCACCGTACAGCGGGGGAGGATGATTTCCGAGTATCACTTCACGATGGCAGTAGTTTTGATGTGAATCTGGATGGGGCGATCTCGATTGGGGATGTGATCGACAAAGTGCGCAACGCGGCAGAAATTGCGCTGGGCGCAGGAAACGTCGGGTCACCCGGTGATGCGGGCACACTTTTTAACATCGGCTTGGCGCTGGATGGCAACGGACTGGCGTTTGAAGACGGCACCGCAGGTGGACAGAATTTTCGGATCAGTGCGCTGGGCACGAGCCTGGCAGCGTCAGATTTGGGCATTTTAAAGGATGTTTCCAGCGGTTCGAACCTGGTGGGGGATGATGTTGCCAAGGTGCGGGTGGAGGGAGTTTTCACGCACATGATCAATCTTCGTGATGCGCTCGTGAAGGATGACTCCCGCGGCATCACGCTTGCTACTGCAGCATTGGGGGAGGATGTGAGCCGGCGACTCGGGTTCATGCGGATGTCGGGGTGAGGGCGAAGTTGATCAATGATCAGGCCTCACGCAGTGAGGACATGAAGCTGACGGAAGAAACCATGCTCAGTGATTTACGGGAAGCTGAAATGTCGGAGGTACTCACGCGGTACACGCAGTTGCAGCAGCAACTGGAAGCGAGTCTGCGGGTGGGTGCGTTGGGCATGCAATTGTCGTTGATGGATTTTCTGGGTTAGCGCAACAAGTGCGCTGCATCCGTCAGGACCGGCCAGACGGATGGGCGTAATGAAGATGACGGCAGGAAGCCGTGACCCTGATCGGCGGAGCCGTGCGGGATGGAGTCGGTTGGAAGCCGACAGATCAGGATGGATCACAAAGGAAACGGCCGGTAGAGGAAACGACCCATGTTGGTGAACACATCGAGATTTGGTCAGGTGGAGATCGACGCCAGTCGCGTGATCACGTTCTCCAAGGGGGTGCTGGGCTTCCCCAGCTTCAAAAAGTATGTGCTGCTCCAGCCCAACGAGGACAGCTACTTTTTGTGGCTTCAATCGGTAGACACGCCGGAGCTGGCATTCGTGGTGACGGATCCGAGCCAGTTTGTTCCAACCTACCGTGTACCGTTGCGGCGGGAACAGATGGACGAGATGGGCCTGAACAAGCTTGATGAGGCGCAGGTGCTGGTGATTGTGAACAAGCACCAGGACACGCTCACGGGCAATTTGCAGGGGCCGATCCTCATCAACACCCGGACTCGCTACGCCGAGCAGATGGTGCTGTCGGAGAAGCGCTATCACACACGGGTGCCACTGGTGGAACTGGGGCAACAAGCTCTGGCAGCGACGGCCTGATGGGATGGAACGGTGACCGGAGTCAGGTAGGGAAGAGGAATGGGACCTGTTGAGCCGGCGCACGGATGCGTCGGCGGATTCGCTGAAAGTGAGCGGATCCAGGCAGAACCAAGGAAGGAGCCGAGGTCCATGCTGGTGTTATCCCGACAGCGCGACGAAGCGATCATGATCGGTGATGAAATCGAAATCACCGTGGTGGATATACGCGGCGACAAGGTTCGACTGGGTATTGCGGCCCCTCGCTCCGTGCAGGTGCACCGCAAGGAAGTGTTTGACGCCATCCGGCGTGAGAACACTGCCGCCAGCCGAATTCACATCGCCGATTTGCAGGTCGCAGACCGAAGTCTGCGCCGGCTTGGTTCGCCATCCAACCCGATGCGATCGCAAGCCGTCTAAGGTGTCTTGTTGCAAGTTCGCTACGGGCACGACCCGGCCAGCGAAGTTTATGGTGAATCGACCCATGCAGTAGGAACGTACCAACTGCAGCAGTTTGGCGGGTCGATTCCCGGATTCGACAATCAAGGAGGATTGTCATGACTCGTATCAATACCAACGTGTCGGCCCTGGTCGCCCAACATAACCTTGCCCGTGCGGATCAGGACATGAAGACCCGCCTCGAGCGGTTGTCCACCGGTCTGCAGATCAACCGCGGTTCCGACAATCCCGCAGGTCTGATCGTTTCCGAACGGCTGCGCAACGAGATCAACTCGATCAGCACCGCCATCGGCAACGCTGAGCGCGCCACCAATGTCATTGCCACCACAGAGGCGGCCCTGGCGGAGGTGTCGGCCCTGCTCAACTCCATCAAAGGCCTGGTGGTCGAGGCCGCCAATACCCAGTGCCTTTTCCAAGGAGGAGGTGCAGGCCAATCAGTTGCAGATCGACTCGGCCATCGAATCGATCACCCGCATCAGCAACACCACCAGCTTTGCAGGCCTGAAACTGCTCAACGGTTCGCTGGATTTCATCCTCAGCGGCGTGGTGGCATCGCAGGTGCAGGATGTGCGCGTCTTTGGTGCCAACTTCGGCACCGCCAGCAGCATCCCTGTTAGTGTCGAGGTGCTCAACAGCGCTCAGACCGCATCGCTGTTCATCTCCGGTAACACGGCTGGGGCAGCC
>JAAUTM010000245.1 GCA_012031455.1 Phycisphaerales bacterium | reverse complement strand
ACCACCTTCCGCGTCGAACCTTCATTTATGGAGTCCACGCAGAAGCCCCACCGGGCAATGCTCTCGATCAGTAATCCCTGGAACCGGGTGCTCACAGGTACCATTCTTTTCACCCAGCCACAAAACTGGCGGGTCGAGCCAAGGCGGGTGCAATTCACATTGTCACCTCATCAAAAGGCACAGTTTCCCATTCAGATGCAATTGCCGGTGTCCGAGACCGCTGGCTACAAATCGCTGTGGGCACGGGTGGAATTGATGCCGGATCGGCAGTATGTAATCGAACTGGCAGCCCCGATGGAAGTGGGCATGAAGGGACTCAAATTCGATGCCACGCTCAGCCTTGAACCGGACACCGCAACCGGGCGCATGGACCTGATTGTAAAACAAACGATTGTCAATATCAGCGATAAACCGGTTTCCCTGTTCTGCTACGCCAGCCTGCCAGGCTTCCCGCGGCAGGAACGGCTGGTGACGGAACTGGAACCAGGCAAGCCCGCCTTGCGACGATTTCGTTTTTCCAATGCCCTTGGTTTTCTGGAAACCAATCAATTGCGTACCGGGGTGCGGGAGGTCGGTGGACCGGCCATTCTCAACAAGACCCTGACCAAGCGTGACCTTGATCAGGCATCGGCACAGCCTTGATCGATCACGGCAGAAATACCTTGCGTACATCGCCCCCGATGCCCTGTCCGGTGACTGCTACTTCCTTTGGGGCTGCTGAGAACAGCGTCGGGCACTTTCCCTTGAAGCCATGTCGGGATATCGTGTCTCAACTGATGAAATGTATCCACCCACACGTCACCTGTTACCACGCCATCCGGCTGGCCATGTTCTTGTTTTTGTGTGTCGGCCTGATGGATACCACCGAGGCTCAGCATTTGCCCGTCAGCGGTCAGGGTGAAAATCTTTGGGTGTTGCAGACCGATGATGTCAATCAGGGTTTGAAGGTGCTTTATCGCCATGTCAGCGATGAACCCGGGGCGTTGACCGCCGCCCGCAGATTGACCGGACGGCTTGCACGCCAGGGCCTTGCCGGGGGACAGAATCAACTCTGGCTGGTTTACGAAGGCAACTTTGTGCAGTCGCTTCGTAGCACCGTCATCAGCAGCAGCGGACCGGTGATCAGACAATGGTCCACCCGCGTGGAGCCAAGCCTGCCTCCGGGTGTTCGCATTGTCAGCATGGCTGCAGGGCGACATGGCCCATGGGTGTTGCTGGAAATCGATAACGCCCAGACTTTGGACAAGATCGATGCCTGGGTTGGGCAGAGCGTGGATCAAATTGCAACGATCCGCAGTGCTGTCACTGAACCGGGCACAGCCACACCCAATGTTGAAAGCCCAGCCAAACCATCCGCAGGTACGGAGTCATCCAAAACCGTAACACCCATAATACAAACAAGCCCGGATCCAGCGGGCGGCAAGTTGCAAAAGGTTTTGACAGAACCAGTGGAACGACTGGTGCATCTGGATCGCAATACCTGGAAAAAAGTACCGCTCCCGGAGGATTGGAAAGGTCATGCCGGGGCTTTCGTGGTCATGGCCGGGCCCGTGCTGAGTCACCTGTACTGGTGCGTGTGCTGCGACAGGAAGTTGAGGGGCGTAGCTCCGAGGGAAATCAGGAAACAAGCCGGGTGAGGGTGTATCGTCCGCAACAGCCGTGGATCAATGCTCAAGAGCCACAATGGTCAGCGATGGATGAAACGCTGCCGGGGACGGGAGCCTTGCAGGCAGTGGGAATCGATGGTCAGGTGGTAATCGCGCAGCGGATCAATCAGGCACAGGGGCTGGGCATGAAGCTTTACCTGTTGCGTCAGGAAGGCCGGTCAGAGCTGGGTGAACTGGGGTTGGAGGATGTGGAAGCATCGGTGGCCTGGACACTGGTGCCGATGGTACGGTCGATAGCGCTTCTGACCCAGCCGGAGAGGGAACGCTGGCGCTGGACAGCCATGAACCTGCGCGGGGAGCGAACTATTGGCCCGACGGACCTGATTGAGCAATCACCTCATGCCCTGAATCAGATCATCAATCATTTGGTGCTGGTCATCGTGCTGGTCACTGCGACACTGATGATGTTTGTATTTTGGAAACGTCAGCCCATCGAGGGACAGATCAAGCTGCCCAAAGAGTGGATGATTGCAGAATTTCCGCCCGGGCGCTGGCAGGCATCATCGATTTGTCGCCCTGTGTCGGGATTTCATTCGCATACTTTGCTGTGGACTGGTTCACAGGATTGGATCAATGGCCGGGTCGAGCTACGGGCATGGACAATATGCTGCCGGGCGCACTGGCGATCGGTTTGTACGTGTTGCATACCGGCTTAAGTGAACTGTTCACAGGGCGAACGCTTGGCAAGATGATCTGCGGGCTAAGGGTGGTCAATTTACAGGGCCAGCCGCCGCATCTCTGGCAGGTGCTGGGTCGCAATGCTTTGAAGGTACTGGATCTGGTGGCCTGGCCACTGCTGATTCTGCCGATCATCAGCCCGCAACGACAACGACTGGGGGACATGATGGCCAAAACTCTGGTGGTGATGCCCACACCCCCCAAGCCGCCGATCACAGAGCAGGATCAACTGGATGAGTGATGCAAGGGTGGCAACATGAGTGACCCCGGATTGGCAACCTCAACCAGGCCCGCAGTGGTGCTGGTATCCGGCGGACTGGACAGTGCCGTAACCTGGCCATCGCTCGAAAGCAGGGTTTGAGTTGTCATGCCCTGTCGTTTGATTATGGTCAGCGGCATCGGGTGGAATTGCTGGCCGCACAAAAAGTCGCCGAGTCGATGGGTGTGGCCGGGCATCGCTGGGTGAAACTGGACCTGCGCTGCTTTGGTCATAGTGCGCTCACCGATGACATTGCTGTGCCCAAGGGCCGGGATGAACTGACCATGAGCGGGGAAATCCCCGTGACCTATGTGCCAGCCCGCAATACGATTTTTCTGGCACACGCCCTGGCCCTGGCGGAAGTGCTGGATGCCGGTGACGTTTTCATCGGGGTCAATGCGGTGGATTATTCGGGATACCCGGATTGCCGGCCGCAGTACATCGAGGCATTCACAAAGTTGGCCAACCTGGCGACCAAAGGCCGGGGTCGAAGCAGCTTCGGCAGATCGGCAATGGCTCACGATCCACACCCCGCTTTTACATTGGTCGAAAGTCCGCATCATCGAGGAAGGTCTGAAACTGGGCGTGGATTTTTCCCTCACCCATAGCTGCTACGATCCGACAGCAGAAGGAAAAGCCTGTGGCCAATGCGATGCGTGCTTGCTACGCAAACGAGCCTTTGCCCAGTTGGGGAAAAACGACCCGGCATTGGGCAGGGGATCATGACTTGGTAAATTCGCAGCTTGGTTGGCTCATTGATCTTTCACGCCTGAACTTGTTGCTGATTGCTTGATTCATTGCCATTTTCACGCCTGAACTTGTGAGTCTGCGAACAAGTTCAGGATGATCACCCAACCCCCCCCACCAAGCATACGCGCAAAACACACTAAACCGACTCACCTATACAAAACCATGGAACTGCCCATCGCCCCCCAAACCTACCATGACTCACCCCAGACGCTGATCCGTGCGATTCGTCAGGCGGATGAACTTTTGACAGGCACATCCACCCAAGCACGCGACATCGAGGGGGCCCGGTTGTATATCAACCCCAAGCTGCCGGGGGTACACATGGCCAACTACGCAGCACAGCTTTACACACCCGCTGGTGAAACCCCCGGCATCGTGCTGCAGCGGGTGATGCGAGAGTTTGAGCAGGCCGGCCAGCGTTGCTACTGGTTGCAATTGGCGGAACTGGATTGGCAGGACGATTGGATACAGGCTGCCCGAACACTGGGTTACCAGCCCGGCCCACGGGTTGCCGTCATGCGGATGCAGCTTCGTCAGCCCGCCCCTCATCCATGTTCATTCACAGACGATCCCACCTGGCAGGTGTTGCCCGGACGAGTCCTTTGGCACAGCATTGCATCAACGCTACTATCAACAAGTCGCACAACTTGAACATGGCTGCTCAGTTTCGCTGGCAACGCAACTGGCAGATTG
>JAAUTM010000244.1 GCA_012031455.1 Phycisphaerales bacterium | reverse complement strand
ATAACCTCAAGGTTTACGCCAGTTTGCCTAAGTCATCGCACTCATCCCTATTTTGATGAAAGCCCCCGTGTATGAGCCTGAATAAGCCGGTTAATCTCGGACGTGTCGCGCTGGTGGGTGCTGGCCCCGGCGATGCCGGATTGATCACCGTGCGCGGACTGGAATTGTTGCGCCAGGCTCAAGTGGTAATTTTTGATGCGCTGGTGAATCGCTCGCTGCTCGACGAAGCACCACCTCAGGCCCTGCGGATCGACGCTGGCAAACGCGCCAAAGATCACACCCTCACGCAGGATCAAACCAATGCCCTGCTGGTGGAACATGCGCGGGCTGGGAAATTGGTGGTGCGCTTAAAAGGTGGCGATCCGTACCTGTTTGGTCGCGGGGCTGAGGAGGCCGTGTATGTGGCCCAACATGGCATCGAGGTCGAAGTCGTGCCCGGTGTGACCTCCGGGATTGCCGCCCCAGCCTATGCAGGAATCCCGGTCACCCATCGTGAATATTCCAGCAGCGTCAGCTTCGTCACCGCCCACGAAGACCCCCGGAAATTTGACCCCCGGAAGTTAGACCCGCAGAAAAACAACCCCGGGGACATTTCAAATATTCTGCGGAGGATCAAGGTCACGGCTCGTTCATCGACTATCAGGCCCTGGCGCAACTGGTCAAGGCCGGGGGCACGTTGTGCATTTACATGGGGGTTGGCCGATTGGGTTGCATTGTGCAGACACTCATGGGCTATGGCCTGTCAGCCGACACCCCCGCAGCCGCAGTGCAATGGGGAACCACCCCGCAACAGCGCTGCGTGCGCAGCAGGTTATCGCGCCTGGCGATGATGGTGGAAGAAGCAGGACTTGGGTCGCCAGCGATGATCGTGGTGGGAGCGGTGGCAGGGCTGGATGAACCGGGGGCTGGACTTCTTCCTGAAAAAACCCTGCTGGGTCAGCGCATCGTCATCACCCGTACCCGCAGTCAGGCATCCGAGTTGAAAATGTTACTGGCTGAGCAGGGGGCATGGGTATTGGAAGCTCCGACGATTGTGCGTGTGGAACCCGCTGCTGATGAACTGGCAGCCTTGGATGCAGCCGTAAAATCCCTGCATGAATATCAGTGGCTGGTGCTCACCAGCGTGGGCGGGGTGGAAGCCCTGGCGCTGCGACTGGCAGCAGGCAAGCTCGATGCACGGGGGCTGGGCGGGGTGAAAATCGCAGTGGTCGGGGATGCCACTGCACAGGCGTTGTGGGAACAATTGCGGATCAGGGCGGATGTCGTGCCCACTCGATTTGATGGTGATGCTCTTGCCGAAGCATTGGTAAACAAAGGGGATGTCCGGGGGCATAAAATGTTGTTGCTGCGTGCCGACCTGGCGAGGGAGGATTTGCCTCACCTGCTGGAACAGGCAGGGGCGATTCTGACGCAGGTCACTGCCTATCACACCCGCATCGCCACCGAATTGCCCGAGGCAGTGGTGAAAGCCTTGCAGCAAGGCGAAGTGGACTGGGTGACCTTCACCAGTGGCTCCACTGCTCGCAACCTGGTGGAACTGCTCGGTGGCCAGTCGGCTGCCGGGCTATTGAAAAGAGTGAAGTGTGCTTCCATCGGCCCGGTGACCAGCGGAGCACTGCGTGAACTTGGACTGGAGCCAGCAGTGGAAGCCGAGCAACATGATGTGCCCGGATTGGTCAGGGCCATGCTGCAAACACAGCAACTTCGACAACAGCAGCATCAACAACAGCAATGAAGCCCCTGGCATCATGCGTTCACCCATCACCGATTGGCTTGCGAGCCGAATCACCTTGTAAAAAACTTGGCGAGTTTTTCGGAAGATGGGGCTGGGGTCAGCATTGACACCACGATCATCAGCCCGCTGGAAAGCAGGAACATCGGGGCCACCAGCAGCAGGCGCTGCTCGGTGAAACTGATGCGGGTGGTTTCGCGCATGAATACAACAAAGTCGCCCACCTGCCAGAGGACGGTGGCACTGCCGGGCACCTTGGGCGTCAGGTGCATGGTTTGCGATTGCACCACTGCGGAAGCGATCAGCACCGCTGCGATGGAAAGCGTGGAGGCCAGCACCCCCCATTTGGTGGCCCGTTTCCAGAACAAGGCAGCAAGCATGATCGGGGCCATGCTGGCATAACCGGAAAATGCGTACTGGATGGCGATTTCAAAAATGTTGGCGTACTGATGAACGACCAGGGCGATGATGTAGGCGATGATCGTCAGCACCACCACGAAGATACGGGCGGACCATACCTGTGCGGTTTCACCCAGACGTTCCTTGTGGCCATAGTGGGCAAAGACATCTTCACTGAACATGGTCGAGAGCGCCAGGATCTGTGAATCACTGGCCATGACGCAGGCCATGACTCGCCGCCCCCAGCAGACCGGCCAGGAACCAGGGGGCAAAGGCATTGAGCATGACCAGCATCACCCCGTCGGCGTTGGTGCTGGCCAGTCGGCGCAATTCCGCACGCAAGGCTCGGTCTTGGATTTCCGAAAGACGCTGACCGATCACGGGTTTGCTCAAAGGCCCTTGCTGCAAGTCGGCCAGGAGCGACACCGCAGCCGGGTGCTTGCTTTGCGAAAGCAAGGTTTGCAGACGCAGCGTGGGGGTATTGGTCGTTGCATCGGCGCCTGGTACCTGAGGAGTGTTGCCGGGGGTGGTCACCGATTCAACCCAGCGCAGGCCTTCCTCGGAGGTGAGCGCCAGGTCGGCGATGACCTTCGGCTGGCTTCCCGCAAGGCACCCAGGAATACCGCCGGTGCCCAGATAGCCATGATGCACAGGGGATAAAGGATCACGGTGCGTTTGAAGCTGGCGAGTTTTTTGGCAGTCAGGCAGAAAATCGCGATGTGCGGGAACATGATCGAAGAGAGCGGGATGAACATGTAACTGACGTAGTACCAGAAGCCGATGCGATGCCTTGTGAGCAAGGCCCCGTCACTGGTGCGCTGGGCTGCTTCGAATTGAACGGGCGTGGCATCGGTGGGCAGGTTGGGAGGTTGATCCAGCAGGCTGGCCATCTGATTCACCGCTTTATCCAAGCCGCCCATGCCCCGGGCGATGACGATGAAGGCAATGGTGCCGAAGATCAGGAACATGCTGGTTTGCAGGGTGTTGACCCAGGCTGTGCCGCGCATCCCGCCAAAGAAAACATAACTCATCACCACCAGAGCCACGATGGCCCCGCCCACTTCATAAGGCACCGCACCATCGGAGACACCGGCCAGGGTTTCCCCGCCACCCATGACCCCGATGATGATGTAGGGAATCAGCATCACAGCCTGGAGTGCGAAAACGAGCGTGCCGATGTGGTTCATCTCGAAACGATCGCGCAAGAACTGCACCTGAGTGATGTAACCATGCCGCTTGCCCAAGGCCCAGAGCCGGGTGCCGATGAGAAAGATGGAGGTGGGAATGATCAGCCCGGAAATCGAAGCCATGAGACCAAAGACCCCGATGCCCTGACGAAATGCCAGACCGGAGGAACCGAGGATGGCGAAGCTGGTCATGTTGCTGCCAAAGAGCGACATCAGAAACACAAAAGTGCCCAGACTGCGGTTGGCAACGAAAAAATCCTCTTTGCCAAGGGTGGCCCGGCGGAAGGCGAATATGCCCACATATACCACCACCGCCAGATAAGCAAAGACCACCAAAGCTGGAAGCAAATTGCACCTCAGTCAGTCAAGTGGCCAAGTGGCCGAGTGGTCAAGTGGCCAAGTATTTGGCCGGGAGCAACGAATCACAAGCCCAAACTCTTTGGCGTTGATGCGGGTTTTACGGATCTTCCAGATGGTCGGGCCAGGCCAGTTTCACGCACAGCCACATGAAACCCGATGCTGCCAGGGACACGAGCATCTGCCACCACAAACCCACGGGTAAAAAACCAAAGAGCAGGGGCCGGGCCTCATGCCAGTTCCACGCATCATTGCGCAAGACTTCAGCACCCCAGAAAGGACCAGTGTCAGCAGGGTCATGGCCGCCTTGCTGACCCGACCCGTCGCTGCCGGGGAGCTTTGGTCATTGGAGGTTGGATCGTTGATGAGCATG
>JAAUTM010000243.1 GCA_012031455.1 Phycisphaerales bacterium | reverse complement strand
CAGGGATCAAATCAAAGGCCTTGGTGCGCCAGGTGTAAGGTCGATGCTGGATCGGGTCTTCGTCAAGCGTCCCGGTGATCATCAGCGAAGGTTTGGCAAAACCTGATAGGACTTTTTCGTGAACATCGGCCCAGGCCCCTGCGGAGAAATCATCAGGGTGCAAACAAAGCGATCTTCGAGGAAAGAATCATATTCTTCCCGCAATAGACGCAGGTTGCTTTTGGCCTGGACCCCTGACAGCAGCATGGTGGTGTGAGCGCCGAAGGAATGGCCACCCACGGCCAGTTTCGATTTGTCCATCTCCGGCAAACCCTTGACCTCCTCTGCGATCGTACCCAGAGAATTAAGTAGAAACACCACATCCACAGGCCGAGTCTTCCAGTATTGACTCCCGGAGGCAAAATCACCGAAGGTGGTATTGCCCAGAGCCAGTGAATCTTCGTGGGTGGGTTGGATCACAATGTACCCATGGCTGGCCCAGTAGCGAACCAAAGGCTGGTAACCATCCTTGCTCCCAAACATCCCATGCGACCAAAGGATCACCGGACAGGGGGCTTTCGACTCTGACGGCTTGGGATAGGTCACCCGCACCAGCAGTTCCTTGTCCGCGCGGGGTCACGCAGTTTGACCGTGGGCTGCGTCGCTACTTCAAAAGGCCCGGTCTCTCCGCCATAGAGTTGCACCGGGTCCGCTGCTTCTTCGGCTGAAATCGGATTGGTCCAAGTCCATGGCAAAGTCATAATCGACCCTAGTAAAAAAAGCATAAAAACACGGTGCATGGTGATGCTCCCAGAGTGTATGAGAGCATAACGCCCAAGTGGGCGTTTGGTTGCATAGCCGGGTTATTTTGTCAACAGGTCCATTGAACCGAACACCCGGATCGGCAGCTTGATGCAACGCATCCGGGGGCATCAAAACCCCAGCACATACGCGAGGATGTTGAGGTTGAGGTCGGCAGCGTGGAGGAGTTCCTGACCGCCACAGCAGCAGCAATCGGAAATGGAGTCGGTAGCGTTGAGGCCATCGGGGGCGTAGACCAGGACCAGACGATTCTGCAGGGTCAGGCCCAGCAAGGTGCGATCGGTCTGCATTATGGTTTGCAGGCTGGTGATACTGCGGAGGGTGTGAAACAGGGGGGTGGGTGAAGGGGACAGGCTCAAGGGAAGTATCGGGGTAGAGTTCGGCCAGTTCCCTGCGGAAGGATTGGTCAAATTGTTTGGAAGAGCAACCTGCGGAGGCCAGGAGAAATCCGCCTTGCTGGAGGTAGTTTTTAAGCTGTTCACGCTCATCGGGAGTCAGAGCGAAGTTTTTCTCGCCAGCGAGGATGAGCAGGGGGAAGGGGGCCAAATCGCTGCCAGCCAGTGGAACCGGGTGGAGTTTGCCGGTGGTGCGGATCGTCGTTTCTGCCAGGGCACGTTGTAAAAACCGATCGAAAAACAGCTCGCATACTGATGCTTGGCGTAGATGAGGTTGCCCACCTGAATCAGGTCGGCAGCAGGGGCGGATTTATCATGGGTGCTGGCCCCCGGCCCCGGGCTTGCCTGCTGTTCTGATGGGGATGCTGGTGCGGGAATCAGCACAGGCAGATCGGTGGAGACTGGGGCAACCGAAGAAGCGGGGGATGCGGCATCAGCGGTTGCGGATGTTTGCGCGCAGGTAACAGGGATGGGATGAAGCAGAAGTAGAAACAGCGCGATCTGCAGGGATATGTGGATCGGGCGAAATGCACATGGAAGTTGGATTGAGACAGTTTTGAGCATCATGGTTGTATGGTAGGGGATGATGGCGTGGTTGGGGGAAAATCGCGGGACAATTGATTCAGGTAGGCGACGACGGCTGAGCGGTCACGTGGCGTGATGAATTGCAAAGGGTAAGGGAGTGCAGGTGTGTAAAAAGGTGGGGCGGATGGTGGTATGAGTGCTGATTCGTGCAGTGAGCCTTGCGGGGAATTGGTGGTGCTGGGCAGAGGGTTGGCGGGATCGCGGGATGGGGAAGCGGCACGAGGGGCGGTTCGACCTTGTGTACTGCCGGGGGCTGAGCCTTGGGACAAGGTGAGTATGTCAGGGGATGTTTGAGTTGGACCTGTGGAGTCAGAGCTCGCAGAGGATTGGGGCACAGGGGAGGGAACATGGACCCACAGTGGCGGACTCGACAGAGCCTGGGAAGTAAGACTTGCAGGGAGCCAGCGAGCTTGCACAAGCATGGTGGAGCCGGGTTGGAGGGGAAGATCGGTGAGGGTGAAGGTGTGCTGAAGCAGATGCGAATTTGAGTTGGTGAGGGGGAGTGTATCAAGGGCATAGGTCACGGCGGAGATCGGCTGGCCTTGGTGGGTAAGGATGAGTTCGATCTGGCCGTGTTCAGTGAAGTGATCAAGTGCGAGGGATACGGATAAATCAAGGGAGGGTTTTAGTAGGGTGGAGGGAACAGGTTCCAGCCAGCGCAAGGTCGGCTTGGGTGCGGGAACGGGCGGGTTGGTGACATGACTTGGTAGCGATGGGGGGGAAGGTTTGATACTCAGCCACGGGTTTTCATACCAAACCGGCTGGAGCGCAATCAGCAGCGCGAGCGTGATGGACAGGGTTGTCAATATGATAATGGGCAGGTACAGCGAGATTGCTGGAATCACCCGGATGGGGGGACAGGTATGCAAATACCGGGTTGTTTGCTCATGCAGCAGATCAAGGATTTTTTGTTGCATGGGGGATGTTGGCAAGGTGCCGGGGGCGGGGCCGGGGGCAGGGGTGCTGAGGATTTCAAGATTGACCTGTAATTGACCCTGGGCATCAGCGAGTTGGTCAAGGCGATCATGAAGCGAAGCAGGGCGCAGTGAGCGATGCCACTGACGCAGCAGAAGCAGAATATGCACCAATAACCCTGTAAGTAGAATCAGGGGTATGAAGCAGCTTAGGATGATGGAGCTAAGCTGGGTGTGGACCAAGCCAGCAATGATATGTGATAACACCAACCAGATGACGAGTATCAGGGCCAGATGAATATAAAATAGATTAGCAGCGCGCCGGTGGTAGGGACGCAGCATAACATGGGCTGAGTTGGGGCGAATCAGATTCATCGAATGAGGGTTGGTATTGATATTATTCAAAGGACACCCTCCCTGGAACGAATCCACCAGCCCCAGGCCATGAGCATGAATACCAAAGCCAGCACCCACCATCGATCCCAAACCGGGATCAGCTTGGTATGGTAAGCGGAGATTGGCAACAGGGATTGATTCAGGGTTGTGATATTCAGTTCAGCCAGGTTGTGACGAGTGAGAACTTTTCCGCTGGTGACCTGCGCCAGGGCGATGAGGGTTTGCGGTTGGGAGCGGACATCCAACCATTCAGGATCAAACTCCCGCACTTCGATCAACAGATCGTTTTCAGTGGAGTCAGGCTGGTCAGGTATCCCGATGCGGTATCGGTCTGGGGGCAGGGGACCAAGGTTCACACGGGCGATGCCAAGCTCGGGTTCGTACGATGTAATAGTCACAGGTTTGAGCCTCGACTGGGCAGCATTAAGTGACTGCAGCCGCAGGTGCGTGGGCAGCGCAACTTTTGCTTGCGGGTTCCACAGCAGATCGGCTTGGATCAGCTCATCGTGGGTAAAAATAATGCGATCATCGCGCAATACCAGTTGGGGGTTGTAGCCGATTGGAATCGGCAAAGGTTCACGTTGCAGGAGATCAAGCCAGAGTGGGTCAGTGGTACGGGTACCTGATTGATGGGGGTGATCCACCCCAGGCTCGATGACCACAACCTCACCCCAGCCCAGCGGCTTGCGGAGCAAACCAGGCAGATTCTTATCGTGATCTCTGTTGATGGTTTGCAGGAATCCGGTGGAGGAAAGCAATTGGTTCCAAGTCGGATCGCTACTGACTGGGGGAAGCCCGCGATAAAAAATCAGCGATCGAGGATGCTGTTGTATTGTCAGAGATGCTGTTGAGCTGATCAGTGCTTCGCTGTTGTGCCCGATCCACAGACTTTCCCAGTCAGCTTCGAGGGCATGATGCAATGCATCCCTGGCATCAAGTGTGGTCATCATTGCCCATGGTTCCTCGC
>JAAUTM010000242.1 GCA_012031455.1 Phycisphaerales bacterium | reverse complement strand
GAGAGGCGGAATTGATCGTCAGTGCCGTGCCCACTCAGTACATTCGCAGTGTCTGGTCACGTGTAAAGCCTCATGTACCCGCGGGCGTACCGGTGGTGTCTGTGGCCAAAGGCATTGAAACGGACACCTTGCTCTGCCCCACACAGATCATTGCCGATGTTTTGAAAAATCCTGATTCAAATACGCATGCAACCCGTTCCCTTGCGGCATTGTCAGGCCCTTCGGTGGCTGATGAGCTTGCGCGCTGTTTGCCTGCTACGGTCAGCGTCGCCAGCCGTGACATGGTGTTCGCACGGCAGGTGCAGCAACTGTTCACCACCCACTGGTTCCGTGTTTACACCAACCCTGACATCATCGGGCTGGAACTTGCAGGTGCAACGAAAAACGTCATTGCGGTGGCGGCAGGTATCCTTGATGGATTACAAGCCGGGGTCAACGCCAAGAGCGCCCTGCTTTCGCGCGGCCTGGCGGAAATTGCCCGGCTGGGACTGGCCATGGGCGCCCAAGCGGAAACCTTTTTTGGTCTCGCAGGCGTTGGGGATTTGGCCACCACCTGTTTTTCCCCCACCGGACGCAACCGCACCTGTGGCGAAATGCTGGGTAAAGGTAAAAAACTGGAAGATGTGCTGGCCGCCATCCCCGGCGTAGTGGAAGGTGTACCCACCACCAAGGCCGTGGTGCAACTTGCTCAGCGGTATCAGGTGGACATGCCGATCAGCACCTCACTGCATCAGGTGCTATTTGAAGGCCTCGACCCGCTCGAAGGCATCAGCCGGCTCATGAGCGCAGCCCCAAGGTCGAAAAGTTGGGGTAATGCGCAGACATCGCTCAATACGATTGTTTCCAGAACCCAGGCTTAGCCATGCGCGGGCTTTGTTAAACAGGGGCTTTGTTAAACAGGGTATTTCTTTTTGGGTGCGTATGCTCTATTCAACCCCTCCCATGTAATTGGTCGATAACGTCTTATAAGTCAGCACACCGAACGCGCGGTCGTGCGGGAACGTTCACCATGGCCAAAACAACTGCACCAGCTAAACCGGGGACCGAGGCAGCGCCTGCCGCTGGGCCTCCATCAGCCCCGGTGCAGGGTAATACCACGGTTATGACTGCCGCCGATGTCACTGCCCCGCCCACCTGGGGCCAACTCTGGCAACTGCCTGTCCTGCTATTGGGGTTTGTGCTGCTGGGAGCGGGCTTGTATCTGTCATGACCCGCACGGCCGGGCCTGAAATGGCATCGCTGCTTGATGAATTCTCTGACACCATCAAGGCTGGAAATTTCGATAGCGCCAACCAGACACTGGACATCATAAACCGCGCCTGCCCGCAGCGCAGATTCCCGATCAGGCCCGCTTTGCCGCACTAAACGCTGATCTGATTTTTATGGAACAGAGAGCCAAGGACTGGGATAAGTCTGCCAATCACGAAAGCATTGTCAGTCTGTACAGCAAGGCTTCGCAACTTGGATATCCGCTGGAAGGTTACCGTCAGCAACGCTGGGCGGAGACGCTTGCTTCGCTGGAACAGTTCCCCGCAGCTCTTGAACTGCTGGCTGCCATCAAGGATGACACGGGGGCTCCGCGTCATGAAGTGTTACGGCGGATCATCGAACGCAGGCTCAATCGTCCGGGTGCTGATGCTGCCGTACTGGAACCTCTGATTGTCCGATTCGAAGAAGGCCTCAATGAGGTCAAAGACCGAGACCTCCGCCGCACCCAGCGCATCTGGGCCAGTTCGGTGCGTGGCCGCATGTTGCTGGCTTCGGGCGAACTACACAAGCTCATCGATGGTTTGCAGGTACAGATTATCCGCTTCATGGACGAAGGCCGGGATGATGACCTTGCACCGCTGCTGGTGCTTTTGGGGCAGGCATATCACCAGCTTGGTGATTACAGCAAGGCCCTGACACACTACCGGCTGGCACAGAAAAACCTGCTTCCATCCGATCCCGATCAGGCGGAAATGGCAGCCCGCATTCTTGTGGGTCTTGGGCAGCTTACTCTGGCCAACCCCGATCACGGGCCGGAGGTTGATGCCCCACGTCAGGCTTTGGAATATTTCATACAGGCGGAAATGGACTACCGTTCCACCGATGCCTATCTGGATGCTCTATTCGGCAGAGCCAGCTGCGAAGCCCGTCTGGGAATGCATCAGCAATCGCTGGAACACTTTGGCCTGGCCGTGCGCCGGATGATGGATTCGCAGAATCCCCCGCCGCTGCAGGTGCAATTGGCCATTGATACGCTCCGCCGTCAGCATGTGCTTCATTTTGACCGTGGCGAATACGCTTTGGCCCTGGACTATCTCAAACTGCTTAGTCCGATCTATGGCGATCCCTGGCCTGCGGAACCCCTGTTGCAACTGTCGGAAACATATCTGGTACTGGCTCAACATACTGAAACTGAATCCAACGATGTCACAGCGATGGGCAAGGCGGACGGCACGCAACCGCCCGTAATCGAACAGGTTGATGCAACCCAGCTCAATGAAGATTCATCAGAGCCAAGGGTCCCGATCAAATCCCTGCGGTCGCAGTTGCGGATTGATGCGGCCAGGTTGTATGAAAATTGCCGGCGACCATTACGCCAAAACTTGCTGAAGTAATCACCATCAAGGATGTGCGCGAGCACAGCGATAGTTTGTGGAAGTCGGCACACTGCTATGAAAAAGCCCAGCTCTGGCGCAAGGCTATCGATGTGCTCCTGCAATTCGCCAAAGCCATGCCCGGAGATCCCCGTCAGCTCGAAGCACTGCATCGCCTGGGCATGGCCCATCTGGCCGACCGTCAATATGCCGTGGCAGTGGAATTCTTCCGACGCATCCTCGAGGAAAACCCGCGCAGTCCCACAGCCCATCAAAGCCATGTTCCCTTGGCGCGTTCACTGATGGCTCTTAATCGCCTTGATGAAGCCATGATCGAATTACAACGAGTGGTGACCGATCACCCTGCCCTTAAACCGGATAGTGTGGAATACCGTGCCGCACTGGTGGAGTTGGGCCGTTTGCATTATCGCCAGCGCCAATTTGAAGCAGCGATCCAGCGATTGAACGAGGCCGATGAGCGTTATGGTCAAGCTACCGAAGGTGCGACGATCCGATTCCTCATGGCTGATTCGTACCGTCAATCGGTGCCCCAGATTGAAGAAACTCTCAAACAACAACTGCCGTTGTCCCGGCGACAAGCCCTGGCAGCCGAACGTGCCCGCAGACTCGATCGTGCCCAATCGCTTTATGGTCAGGTGGTGACGGAACTCGATGCACGAAAACCTGCAAGCATGAGTGAAGCGGAGAAGTTGTATCGCCGAAACGCTTACTTCTATCGCGCGGACTGCGCTTATGACCTTGGTAAGTACGATCAGGCCATCACCCTCTACGATGCGGCGGTCAAACACTTTGATGCTGACCCCTCATCGCTCATGGCTCTGGTGCAGATCGTCAATGCCTATTGCGAGATGGGCCGGCTCGATGAAGCACGGGTGGCCAACGACCGGGCACGAGCACAACTCAAGCGTATCCCCAAAGAAGCGTTTGATGATCCAAGCCTGCCCATGAACCGCCAGCATTGGGAAGACTGGCTCAAATTCACCAGTCAGTTCAACCTGTTCTCCGCTGCACAGGCCGATGCGGGCAATCGCCGTACTCAGTGATAGCAGCAAATCACATTAACTATGCTTGATTGTCAGAGCCACGAGCGGAAGCGCGAATGGTTGATATTTAATAAAAAGGACAGGCCGACCTGCGAAGGCCGGCCTGCTCAGTTTGGGTGGCGCAAACCGTAAGCCGAATTTTGTTCCCGTAGCGACACCCAAGGGGATGTCATTCCGGGGGCGACCATTTCTCTGGGCCTGATGTTGCCATCAGGCTCGAGCAGCCTACCCGCCCATCACCGGACCAGTGGTGACCCATCACTTTCATGACGGATCAGGGGGCTGCTTGGCCTTGCACGCGGTGGGGCTTGCCATGCCTGCCCGGTCACCCGGACAGCGGTGCGCTCTTACCGCACCATTTCACCCTTACCCCCGACGGCTTGCGCTGCCGGGGCGGTATCTTTTCTGTGGCG
>JAAUTM010000241.1 GCA_012031455.1 Phycisphaerales bacterium | reverse complement strand
CGCGTGCATGTCGGCATAAAGCACATTCAAAACTGCGCCAGGCTGATTGCTGTAACTCCCGGTTTCACGCCAGCGGGCACGATACTTGGGGGAACTGTTCCCGGACCAGAAATCCAGATTGGGGGTAAACCGCACCGGGTCCAGATTGTCCGTGGACGCAAGGTTATAGGTTCGGCCATACGGACTGATGTTGCCTGCCGAATCCGTATCTATGCGCCCCTGCTGCTGGGCTGCGCCATTGGTAGGACTTTCTTGTGCGCCATCAAAACCATGACCACTTCGGAAAACCGGGCAATGCTTTCATATTTAATGGCAGCCGGATCGCCACTGCGATGTTCACGCATAACCGAAGGATTGCTCGAATAATGCTGCCCGGAATTGGGCACGGTTGCATTCTTACATCGCCAGACTTTGGTGGTTTCAGTCATGTAACTTGAAACAAATCCGCGCCAGG
Source organism: Phycisphaerales bacterium (assembly GCA_012031455.1). Next base: position 3,605 of record JAAUTM010000241.1, on the reverse strand, counting down.
ACCCCCCCATTCACGTAATCCTGGGCATGGGGCAATACCTGCTTGTTGTCATCGACATACAACCGCAGAGCCAGTCCGATCTGCCGATGATTGGCCAGGCAATGAGTCCGATTGGCGGTGATCCGGGCAGCCTGAATAGCCGGCAACAGCAGCGCCACCAGTAATGCAATGATCGAAATGACCACCAGCAGTTCTATCAGGGTAAACGCCCGCAGGGTGTCTGGTTTGACGATGAGTTTTGGGGAAACATATTTCATGAGAGTTTCCTGTTGCCTCTCGACTTCATCGACTCGTCAAAACAGGTACTGATTGGTCATGGAAGAAACCTGAAGAATTACGATACCACTGGTCACCACCATCCATACAGATTGCGCCGTTTCTCACCACCATTGCCATAGTTTCTGCCGGTTATCGGCATGTAATGACCATCCCTGATCACCCCGAAGTAACTGCACATGGGTGTCATTGAAGAGATAATTGGCATCACCGATACGACTGCCAAGATTATGCGGAGCTACATATCGGTTCCGATTGGAAGTACTGGGGTGGTAGATTTCGGTCGGGCCGTTGGTTCCGTAGGCCGGTGGATAGGCCGGGTTCATGGTAGCCCAGTTCCCATTCATCTCGGTCATTTGTACATACTTTGATGGCTGTGGCACGCGATCCCGCCGCAAGCCCCAATTGGCGGTGTAGCTCATACCTGCGGTCGTTGGGTAGCTGTAATGATGTGCCGTGGTATCGGTGCGGATAATCATGGAGGGGCATACCATGGTTTTGGCCCGGCGACCCGTGCTGTATGCTTCTGAATTCATGTATGGCTTGAGCTGCTCAAGATGATTCCAGTTAGCCAGAAACTTGCCCCCTGATAAAGCGACGAATGACCAGCCGGAACCTTGAGGCGGAACTTCAAACCCGAAATGAGGGGAATAAAAACCGTAATTATCCTCGGCAAACATGTTGTTGGCCAGACCGATCTGTCGTATCTGGCTCGCACACCAGCCGGTACGCGCTGCATCCCGCGCCTTGGCCAAAGCGGGTAGAAGTAATGCTACTAAAACTGCAATGATCGAAATCACCACCAGCAACTCGACCAACGTGAAGCCCTTGGACTTGATATGCGACATGGCATTACTCCGTGATAACAGGAATCGGACAACGGTACCTGTGGCTGCGATACAGATGAATGCAGCGATGGGCGGTCAAGCCCGTCGCCACAAGGAGGGTTGAATCATCAGGCCCGGCGACGATGCGATAGCAGCAACGCCGATCCAATCGCCACCAACGCCAGCGATGCCGGTTCGGGAACTACCTGGTTGACGGTGAAGTTTGAGAATGTTCCCGCCAGTGAACGATTTCGCTCCGAGAGAGTCAGGCCAAATACATTGTTGGCTGCCAAACCCGTGATGTCGATGTCGTTGATAGTCAGGGTGTTGGTGTTGGTGCCATCTGTCACTGTCAGCCCCACATCGACCTGTGTGGCATTGTCATACGAAACGGCCACCGTGAAGCTGTATGTGGGAGTTGCGCCATTGGCAAGAGGCGTATTGGAGCCAGTCAGAAAAGTTTCACCGGTTGTTGCATCACCGTTGCCTGGCAGATTGCCCACATAGCTACCCCCTGCGGAGGGACGATTCGTACCAAGCCCCAGGCGTTGTCCGCCGTCATAAGAGGGCCTGTTCTCAGTGATGACCAGACTGGCAAACAGTCCGGTTGTGGGCACTGCGGTATCTCCAAACAGCGTGATGCCTACCGCACTCAATCGATTGGTTGTGCTAGGCGATGTGCCATCCGCATTGGTGGAGATCGCGAACTGCGTGGTCACGGTGAAATTGTTACCGGGAATGAAATTGGTGACCGGGGCTAATGCAGCCTGCGTAACGGCTGTATTACCGATGTTAAGCCTGCTGAAGGCGATATCATTTCCGCCCCCATCGCTCCAGGCCGCAGCCGGGTCCACCGTGACCATGTCTGTGAATACAAAGGGCACATTGATCAGTGCCGCATTCACCACAGAACCGGCCGCCATCGCCATCACTCCACCCGCCAACAATGCTTGCGTCATTTTCTTCATGATCTACATCCTCCTTCAGGTTAAATGCTCGACATTTCAGACAGGGTTCCTACCAGTGCGACCTTCGCACTGTGTTTACAGAAGCCTAGGGTTGTGCATCCAACGTCCGCTGATCCACGAGCGTGCTGCCGGGAATCCAGTTCACCACCAGAAGTTTCGAAGCATGATGCTCGATGCCATCCTCCAGCGACCCGGTGAGCATCGCAGCGGCATCCAGACCCATCTGGTAACGATCAAAACTCACCCTGGCCAGCCCCGGCCAGAGCCGATCCAACTGATGCATGTCATCGCAGCAGATCAATCCAAAATCACGTCCGGGAATCCGTCCGGTTTCCTCCGCAATCGACCGGATCGTGTGGGCTTGATAAACGCTGTTACACAGCAAAACCGTATCCGGCGTCAGTGCCTTGGCGGTACGCAAACGCGTGTGTTTATCCCCGATGATGGGTTCGGCAATGATGCTCAGTTCCCGTCCTGCTGCCTCGACCTGTTCCTTCACCCCCTGATAACGCTGGCGGGCACTGAAGTGCACCATGTTTTCAGGTGTATAGGTCATCATCACCAGCTTGTCGTACCCGGATTTCACCGCCGCCTGCCCTGCCAGGTGACCTGCCTGCAATTCATCACGACGCAGACAACCCACATCGCGCCAGACGTTTGAATCGCACCATACGACATGCGGGATCAGCGTTTCCAGCCGCCGCTCCACCTCCGTGGGCATCGAATCCAGTACGATCATGCCATCGAGCAGATGCTCCTTGAAGACCCGTGACTGCTGCGCCAAGTCCTGTCGCACATCATCAATACGTGCCAGGCACATGACGTAACCACTGGCTTGTAATCCTTCATTGATGCCTGAAATGGTTTCGTAAGCCAGCGGATGGGTAAACCGGTTGCCAGGGTTGTTGGGCACCAGCACCCCGATCTGTCGGGTACGCCGACTGGCCATCGCCCTGGCCGCTGCATTGGGACGATACTGCATGCTCTGGGCAAGCCTGGCGATTTCCTCGGCAGTGCGCACGCTGATACGACCCTCTCTGGCACGCCCATTGACCACCATGGAAGCGGTGTAAACCGATACGCCAGCTGCTTTTGCGATATCTCTTAAGGTGGCCATGTCGCTTCCGATCTACCCAGGGTCGTGAACCTGATCTAAACGCTCAAACCAGCCCATGTTGGGGCTTGTACCAAGTCAGATTGAGAGCTGCGCCTTAACGTTTTGCCTATTCGTTTAGGCAATCATACAACACCCTTGGCGATTGTCAAGTTCTGCAACCGGTTTGTTGAAAAAAAGTGACTTTGCGAGCGTTCTTCGCAGTACGAATAATTCATGCGAACGTAAACCAGACAGGCAAAAAGCATACTTCCTGTCATGGGGCCAGATAAGATACGCCACATGAACCTTGCAAAATGTATTCCCCTGCATCAGTCCTGGCGCAAGCCCGGGCTGTTCATCACTGCCACGGACACCGGGGTGGGTAAAACCGTCATCACCTGTGCCATTGCCGCCGCACTTCGCAAGCAGTCCGCCAAA
>JAAUTM010000240.1 GCA_012031455.1 Phycisphaerales bacterium | reverse complement strand
GGCATATTCATGGTCCGTGCAAAGTCCCGGAATAAACCCAGGCGGTCGCCCCGGCAACTGGCGAATCGTGCTGAGCATTCCCTGCTGATCCTCCAGGAGAACGTTGAAAGCAATCTGCACGTTATCGAAATCAGGGCTGCGATTACCGGCTGGTAGAATTGGATTGCGTCGATAGGAAAACCTGCGTACGTTCTCAGGCCAATGTAGCGCAACCCGTTGGTCCACAACCGGCCGAACTGTTTATCACGCAAGGCTCCGGTCCACGCCGGGTAATTGATGGTTTGATCAATACGCGATTGGATGGGCGAACCTTCGAGTTTCGTCCCTTGGAATATGGCAACGTTCAGCCCGTGTTCTCCGCCCTGGGCGGAAAGATAAAAGCGCTTTGCGGAATGATCTGCCGATCAGCATTGGGCTGGTTCCAGGCAAGCTGCATGGAAGCACCCCCTGTGCCTGGAAATATTCCACACGCAAAGGCACACGTTGCCCGGCCTTGAGTTCAATCTTCGCCACCGAATCAACCGCTCCCCTTTGTTCCCAATCATCAATTACCAGCTCATCGGCGATCCAAAGACGAACACCATCATCACTGCGGGCGATGATCTCGTGTGTACCGGATACTTTCGCCTGGAGATAACCAGTCCAACGCACACTGAAATCCGTCGTTGATTCGCTTTGGCGGGAATTGGCGTAACTCACTTGAGGGTAAAAGAACATATCGTCATCGCGCTTGCAAAACGAAGTGTGCCGGGATCCACGCTGTCGTCCGTGATGCGGGCGGCAAAGTAGAAGTAATCCTGATCGTATGCCAGCCATGCGCTGGCAAAATTGTTCTGACCGCGCGGAGTGAACTTTTCAAACGGCAGCCAGGCAGCCTCGGTCAGCGTCCGTGTAGCTGTTCCACTGGCAGCGACGGTCTGGGTGTAGGCTCCCTGCCAATCCTCAAGGTTGCCATCAATGGCGATGCTTCGGTGGATAATGCGGTTAACATGCATTGACTCGTGATGAACAGCCATGCCGAGATCACCTGCATCAAAAACTACTGTGGTTAGATACTCGTTGTCCGGACGGGGTTGGCCTCGCACAGGGATTTCCAGCAATTGAACTTGCCGTGGTTTCAGCTTCAGGCGACCCGGGGGATTGATCTCCAACCCATCGATCTCAATGCGCAGTTCTCCATCAATCGGCTGGTTGTGATGACTGGTGAGTTCCAACCTAAGTGTGGCGCCATCATCCACAGGTTTGAGAAAATCACGTAACACGATATGCACCGGCTCCAGCCCCCTTACCTGCGACTGATCAAGGGCCTGCAAAAGTTTCGCAAAGGAGGCTGCCTTGCCATCGGTCGCACGCAGAAAAAACCCGCGGTGATCCAACGGCACAACAATCGTGCCATCCTGCTGGGCCGGCAGTCGATTTCCCTGAAAATCATACATTGCAAAGGGAGCATCGCCCTCTGCAGGAATGATCAGTTTTGCGTCCGTGTAGGGGTGACGCTGCGCAAGCTGTTCTTGAATTTGCGCTTGTTCCTGTGGAATTTTGCTGCTGCGAAGTTGCTCAAGCAACTGCAGACGTTGCCCGGCTTGCTGCGTGGTGGCAGTTCGTGACCACAACGCCAGTCCGCCTGTGAAAAGTGCCTCCAAATCACCCAGTACGACAACGGTGCCATCGCCCGGATCGTCCCGCATGCCATCGAACACAAATACCCAGGGCAATCCCCGTTCAAACAACACTTTGCGAAACGGACGATCCCCGATGAACTGTTGCACCGCACCGACCGATGCCGCCAGAGTATAGGCCCCCAGCCTGGCCGGTTGCTGCTTGCGTCCCTCAGGGGTCCAGACATCCACCATGCGTACACGTCGATGGCTCAACACATCCACCACGTTACCGCCATACACTCCCATCGCCCGGTCGTAACCCGCGGTATGGTTAGCTGCCACCACTCCCGCATAACGATCATCCGTGTTGGCCACCCATGATTCGGTATCAAATATCAATACTCTACCTTCGCGTTCCTGACGATCGCGCCAAATCATAAAGTGTGCCGGCGACTGTAATCCCTGATAGTGAATGGAGCAAAAATCCAGATAGGGTAAAAACTCCATACTCCCATCAGGAAATAGTTTGTCCAACGTGTTGGTATGCGAATCGCATCCGCCGACCAGCACCTGAACACCCGCCTGGGCCTCCGCTTCATGCACTGCTTCACCCATCAACTTATACAACTCACGATATCGCAGCATGTCCGCCTGCCAGCCGCTGATACTGTGCCCCTCCCAAGGTTCATTCCAAAGCATCACACCCGTGATTGGGCCTTTGGGCCAACCTAGCTCACTTATCAGATGTTTCACCTGGGCCTTGAACTCGCCATCCCACTCCGGGAGCCAGACATGATCCATTTTGCCATCGAGCATGACCCCTTCTGCATCCAGATGTGGACGTGGTCGGCCCAGCGGCTGGGGGGCTGGCCCTGTCCCGAACTCCGCCAGCACCGTGACATTGTGTGCATGCAGACGACGCAACTCCTCTTCGATCTCAAGCATCACTCCGCCGTGGTAGGTGGCATGCTGGTTCTCAGGCACAAATGGCACTTCCATGCGCATGGCACGGATGTTCAACCGCTGCAACACGTCAGGTGGCATGTGCTCCATGGATTGATGAGGTAGCCGAACTCGCCGGGGGATCGGCTGCAAAGGTAGCGTACGCCATGAGTCAACATTGCTCGCCCATGTTCGCCCAAGTCCACAATCAACATCCAACCCAGGTTACGATCTGGCAACTGCGGTTTGATCATATGATTCGACCACCCTGGTTTGCCCTCACTCCCGGCCGGCAAATCAATGTCCAGGGGAATCTTCTGCAACGTCCCCCGATTCCGCACCTGGGGTAGCCATATGTCGCCTGGAATGCCTTGGGTCGCCCACTCAATGAGTTCAACATGCCCCCGCACACGCAAGGGTCGGTCGCCCTGATTGCGAATCTGAAAACAAGCTCCGGTTGTTCTCCCGGCCAAAAAATGTTGGCCGGTGCATTGCTTTCCAAGAGCACAACATCAAACGCAATGGCCTGAGCCGATTTTGCTCCGGGAAGTCGCAGTTCATCATGCCAGCCCTGCATGTCCGTCCCCGTACGCATCTGCGCCAAGGCAGCCGAGTTCATCCATATTCCCAGACACACAATCCCGTAAAACCAAATGACACAGCTTCGATTGCAGAACATGTTGTTGATCCTTATGCAGGAGGAATCATCGATCGTATGTTCGTGGGCTGGTTGGTACTACCAATGAGATGGTTCATGGCTTCCACAGATAGAGCAGATTTTTCGCCCGGGCATCTTCTTCAACAATCACCATGTATTGCCCGTTTTCGCGTTTGTACGCCTGTATGCCGTGGCTGATATCAACCCATCCGCTCTGTCCGCCAACGTTGGGGCTGGGATACATGGCACCGACAACCTGGCCGGTTGCCTGATCCCACACCAATACACAGGCATCTTTGCCACGGTATTTTCGGGTCGTCACGGTAAACAAATAGTCCCCGGCCAAATCAATGGACTTGGGATGAAGACGTTCATCATCGCGTGGAAGTTCCTGGGTTCGCCATTTTTCAATACGCTGATTCGTGGACCAGTGGTCGTAACGAACCATGATGCTGCCGATGAGTCCCCAGGAAGCCATGGGCAGGTCTTGTGTGTACCCGCTGATGAAAAGCGTGTCGGTGTCGGGCCGGTAAAGTACGCGGGCAATTTTGGTGAACCCCGCCGGCCAATCCCATTGTCTTGGATTCTGCAGATCGTAAATGGGCTTGCCTGCACCATCCCAACCACGGAACGGGAAATGTTGAATCTTGCGGTTCTTGTCATCTCCACCAAACCAGATGCCAGCTTGCTCGTCAACATACCAAGGCCAGCCACCCTTACCGACAGACATGACATGCGTCGCCAGGTGTTGCTCGGTGTTGCCAAAGGTAAACAGCTCGAACCCGCCGGAGGTTTGCCCGATGGTAAAAAGCAAACGACGATCTTCGGGCGGCGCATAAAAGCCGAGGTGGTTCGAAAACA
>JAAUTM010000239.1 GCA_012031455.1 Phycisphaerales bacterium | reverse complement strand
TGCATTCAATCACACCTTCATCACCCTCGCTGCCACACAGGTCAATGCCGATGGCACCGTGAGTGTGCTGCCGCTGGCTGATGGCCAAACGCATACGTATGCTCCGCGCGATGCGGTGACGGTGCGCCTGGTTCATGAACTGGACTTGTCAGTGCCCTATGTACGGGCGTTTTTTGCCGACGGTACCCACGACAATGGCCGGTTTGCCAATGTGCTGGCGCAGTTCACCCTGATCAACGAAGGCGACCCGACCGAACTGCCGGAGACACCGACATTGGAGCGGGTGCCTTAGGCGCAGAGCTGCGGCGTACACCAAGGTGATTTGGTGATTTAGTGAATTGGCGATTGGGCGTATTTTTTTTTGAACCTGCAGATAGATCCAGACCCGGAGCATCATGACTAATCCAGTATCCAATCTTGCGGACGCCAACCTTCAACCGGGCGACAAGCTCGATAAGTACGAAATTGTCAGCGCCCTGGGGGTGGGCGGGATGTCACGCGTGTGGAAGGCAGTCGATCGGCTGTTGGACAAGCCCATCGCTATCAAACAACTGGCGGTGGATTTCCGCAATGCATCGAATCAGGAAGCACTCCGTGAGCGATTCCGCAAAGAAGCCGAGCTGCACAAAAAAATATCAGGCTCGCACAAACACCTGGTCCGGGTGATCGATCTTTTGGAGGACCCGCGGGGCCTGTTTTTATTGATGGAATATGTCGAAGGCCAGTCCCTGGAAAGTTACCTTGCCAAGCACCCGCAGCCCGTGGATCCGAAGGTGGCGCTGCTGATTCTCGGTTCGATTGCGCAGGCATTGGCAGTGTTGCATGAAGGGGGCGTGGTGCATCGGGACTTGAAACCCGCCAACATTTTGCTGCCCAAAGCCGGGGGATTGAAGGTGTGCGACTTTGGTTTGTCGGCCTTCGTGGATGAACAGGTCACCCCGGAGTTGGGGACGGTGCGCTACATGGCTCCGGAGTGTTTTGGTGAGGCACCGGCTGACCCGCGCAATGATCTTTATTCGCTGGGCATGATCGCCTATCAGATGCTGGCCGGGGAGGAAAAATTTAACGAAGCCTTCAAAACCGTGGTCCGCGATCAGCGTAACCAGGCGCTGCGCTGGATGAAATGGCATACCAATGCCCGTGCCACGGTGGAACCCTTGCATCAATTGGTCCCGGCGATCCCACCAGCCTTAAGTGAACTGGTCGCCCGGTTGATGAACAAGGAATTATCAGGGCGTATCTCCACTGCCAACGAACTGCTCGCTGCGATTCGGCGGCATTTCCAGGTGCCCGGAAGTGAGAGTGCCCCCGCCACCGGCCCGGCAACAAGCAGCACGGCAGCGACGGCGCCAAAGCCGGAGGTATCAGCCGAGCCTACCGTTGCATTGCCCACACGTAGTCGAAAACCCCTGTACATCAGCTTGGTGGTGGCAGCGGTGATTCTTGTGGGATTGGGAGCATGGGGTGTGTCGTCCATGAACAGCGCCAAGGAGGTTCGCCTGGCTCGCGAGGCAGCCCAGCAGGAGTATTCGGCGGCGCTGGCGCAATTCAAGGAGGGGAACTACGACCAGGCTTTGCCGATGTTTGAAAAGATCGCCAAAGATTGGAGCAGCGATCAGCGATTGTCATCCTTCAGCAAGGCCCACGCGCGGATGGCGGAGGCGGAAACGCTTTATGCTCAGGGTGAGTTTGCACAGGCGGAAGCCAAGTTCCAGGAAGCCGAGGACATCGGCAGGGTTGTGGAGAATTACGCAGGACTGGATCGGGATCATCTGCAAAAGCGGCTGCGGGAAGTGCGTACCCGGCAAAGCATCACCAACATAGTGAGTGAAATTGAAGGCCTGATTCGTGAGGAAAAATTCGCCGATGCCCGGGAACGCCTGCAACGCACCCTGCGGGTGAGTGCGCAAACGCTGCTACCCGAAGAAAGCGCCAAGCTGCAGGAACTGGGCACACGCATCGAGGGACAGGAGAGGCAAAGCCAGATCGACGGCGTCCTGGAACGCGCCCGGGAATTGGCGGCAGCAGGGCAACGTGAACAGGCACTGGCGTTTTTGGATGCATCACTCAAACGTTTTCCCAATCGTGATCTGCAGCAACTATCCACATTGTTCCGCAAAGAAATGGACATGGACAAGGCGATGGCGGACCTGGCCGCAGCCGAGACCGCAGGCAAGTGGCCCGAAGCAGCCGCCGCAGCGCGCAAGGCTTTGCAATTAAAGCGGGATGATGCGGAGCTGCGTCAACGGTTAAGCCATGTCCTGAGCCGGGCTGCGTATGAAAGAGGACGCAAGCACGAACAGGATGGAGACCTCTCGTCAGCACGGGCGGCCTACCTTGAAGCCACGGGTCTGGCGGAGAACAAACCGGCCTCGGATGCTCTGGCACGGGATCACCACTGCCGGTCAGCAGGAAAGTCTGCTCAAGGCTGCGGAGGATGCCCTGGCACAGAGCAACTGGGAGGCGGCGATTCGTCATTTTGAAAAGGCATTGCAGATCACCCCCAACAACGAAGCAGCCGGGAAACTCGCCAAAGCCCGGCTCAACCTCAAGGCCGATCAGGCAAGGTCGCTGATTGATGGCGGCAACCTGCCTCAGGCTCGCACCCTGCTCATGGAAGTTTTGCGAGCCGATGAAGCGCACCCGATCGCAGCAGCGCAGGTGGATCGATTGTCCAAATTGCAGGATTACCAGACGGCATTGCAAAGAGGGGATGCGTTTGCGCAAGGAAAGCCGGTTCGGGGATGCGGTGCGGGAATACCGCAGAGCACGCGACATCAGGGACACGCCGGAGGTCACGGAACGGCTCGATGATGTGGAGTACGAAAGCTGGCTGGCCAAGGCCCGCCGGGAAATAACCGTGAAGAACTGGCAGGCAGCTCAAAGCGCTCTGACCGCAGCGCGCAGCATCCGCTCCACCGAAGAAGTGGACAAACTGCTGGGCGATGTGAGCGAAGCGATGAAAGAATGAATGTTTGGTGAGTCGGTGTGTCTTAATAAAGTTTAGCGACGCAGAGCGATGCGATGTTCGGTTGTGATGGTTGATGTTTAGCGACGTTTAGCGACGCACCGCAGGTGCGAAGTATTCAAGAGCATGCACATGAAAACACATCAAACTAGCAGGCCCGGGGTGGTGATGGCCATGACACTGTTGTGTCTGATGCTGCTGGTGGGGTTGCTGCTGTATGTGATGAATCTGGGGTGGAATGCGCAGGCTCGCAGCACGGTGCAGAATGCAGCCGACAGTGCAGCCACGGCCGGGGCGGGATGGGTGGCACGTTCCTTCAACACCGTGGCACTGAACAATACTTCGATGTCGCAACTGATCGCCGGGGTGCAGGTGCTTGACAGCGTGCCTCTGGCGGTGGAATTATCCCGCAAGGAGCATCACTGGCTGTCGGAAGCATTGCACGATCAGCTTTCGCGGGGCGTGGATGGCTGGTGGGTGCGGGATGCCCTAGAAAAAGTCTGAACCGATGAAGTGGATCGATATGTGTTTGATCAACATGCGGGGCTGGAACCGCTGGATGAATTTTTTCAACCACTCGGGCTTTGATGTGCGGGAGATGACGCACTATTACGGACCTGATGGAAGGGAAATTCTGGGTCGCCATTGCGGCCATGGACAAGCTCAATCTGGAATTGATGAACCAGTTGGGCGAACAGGCGGTGGTGAATGCGACGCTGGCGGCACGAGCCAACCCGGCAGGTGAGGAAGGCGGGGATCGTACTCAGGGACTGCTGCTCCCGGTGGTGCCGGAGATTCCCTGGAAGCGCGGGCATTTTGATGATTACGAGCGCCCGGTGAAATATGGTCTGCTGCCCGGTCGAGATACTCGGCTTTACAACGTGGACCCCGTGCCCGAGGGTTTGGGCGAGGTCGATGACAAGACGACCAACCGCGGTCCCTACGACACGGTTTTCGGCTGGCGGAGGCTCATCGGTGGCGGGCCTACGGGTTACTGGGCACCGACCACCAGCCAGACCGTGGGCGGGGGGAGCGGCAACACCCCCATCAGCGGTGTTGCAGGGGGCGGAGGCGGACAGTTCATTCAAACCGGCAGCACGGCGCC
>JAAUTM010000238.1 GCA_012031455.1 Phycisphaerales bacterium | reverse complement strand
CGGACATGGAACTGGACCGGGCGGGGACTCTGGCGGCACAGTCTGGCAAACAGCGGTAGCCTGTGAACAACTGGCCCTGCAAATCAGGGATCGTTCGATCAATCCGGGCGAAGCATTTGTGTGCGGAATCCTGCACGACATCGGCAAAATCGCCCTGGATCATGTGCTGCCCAAAAGTTACGGACGGGTCATTGAACTGGTGGAACTCAATCAGGGCAACATCGCCGAGTTTGAACGGCGGGTCATCGGCATAGATCATCATACTGCAGGCAAACGCCTTGCTGAGCAGTGGGGCCTGTCACATCTAATTCAGGACTGCATCTGGCTGCATGGCTGCCCTTTTGAATCGCTGCCCAAGCTGGATCATCGGCAGATGATCGGACTGGTGAGTCTGGCGGACCTGCTGGTACGCAAGTGCCACCTGGGATATTCCGGGAATTTTGTATTCACCATGGAGGAGCAGGAACTCGCCGGGCAGATCAAGCTGAGTCAGGAGCAGGTGAATCAGGTCATGTCGGAACTGCACCTGGAACTGGATCGGCGGAGCAAGGTGCTGGGGTTGGATGATACGCCATCGCAGGAAATGTTCATGCGTTCGATTCAGCATGCCAACCAGATGCTGGGTCGGCTCAATGGGGCGATGGAACGACGCGGAAGAATGGCGGCCCGGCAGCAGCAGGTGCTTGATGCCATCAGCAACTTTCATAACACGGCTACGCCCGGCAGGTCGGTGGAGGATGTCATGGCATCGGTGGTTGCCAGCGCCCATGCTGTGCTGGGTGCGGGTTTTTACACCATGGTGTTTCAGGGCGGGCCGGATGACCAATGGCTGGTTTACCAATACAACAGCGAAGGCGGCCCGACACGGAGCCAGCTTATTGATCCGCCGGCAACCTGCTCGGATTTGACAAGGATTGATGCCAGTCAGCCTTCGGCGCTGAATCCGATGGGCATCATGCCGATTCTTTCGGATTACCTGGTGGATGCCCCGGATTTAAGGGAAGTACGGGTGTTGCCGCTTGGTTGCGGGTGGGGAACCGCAGCATTGCTGCTTCATGATCGGCCGCAGGTGCCTTCGTGGCCGCAGATGTTTGCACTGGCGAGCACCTGGGGATCGGCGATCGCGGCTGCGGGACAGCATGATGGTGCAAGGCGACTGGGTGAGGAACTGGCGGGTGCCAACCGGGCTTTGGCCGAGGCTCAGGATCGATTGCTGCAAACCGAGTCGCTGGCGCGGGTGGGGGAGATGGCAGCGGGTGCGGCACATGAAATGAACAACCCGCTGGCGGTGATATCCGGACGGGCACAGATACTGGAACAGAAGCTGGCTGCTGGCAGCAAAGAACAGCTGGCAGCACACACGATTGTGGAACAGGCACATCGATTGTCGGACCTCATCAGCATGTTGCGGTTGTATGCCGATCCACCCAAAGCAAAAAGACAGCCGGTGAATCTGCTGCCGGTGCTGGATCATGCACTCAAGGCGGCACTGGCCAGACACGATGTACCCAAATCTGCCACGACGGGGGTGCAGGCGAACCTGCGGGTGGAGCCAGCCACGCTCAAGGCGATGCTCGACGCCCAGCAGATTCAGGAAGCTCTGGTGGAAATCATTCTCAATGCCTATCAGTCATCCCCCAAAACGAGTGTGACGCTGGCGGCAAGACTGGTGGATGATGGTCGGCAATTGCTGCTGGAGGTAAGCGATGATGGTACGGGGATGGATGCCCACACGCTGGCCCATGCGATGGATCCGTTTTTCAGCAACCGACCGGCAGGACGAAGAATCGGCATGGGTTTGCCACGTGCCCAGTTGCTGATAGCGGCTCATGGTGGGCGAATTGAATTGCGTAGTGTGCAGGGAAATCCAGCACCGTCAGCATTTTGCTGCCACTGGATTCAGGGTCACGAACAACCGATAGCAGGTAGTGGTGTGCGCTGGAACTGCTGACTCAATGGTCAGCAGTGCGCTGGAATGCTGCGGGTGATACCGGGCATGGGCGCAGCACGGAGGATTTAGGGAGCAGGAGAAAGCCGTGGCCGCAGGACCCGCCGATCATCAGGCTGACGATCCCCGACCAGCATTACCTACCGGTAATAACCTTGGTGGCCCTTTGGGTATTCCTAAAAGTGGACCCAAGAGTGGACCCTCGGTTGGCCCCACCGGTAAGCGTAGTGGCACCCTTATGCGGGTGCTGGTGGTGGATGCTGAACCTTCAATCAAACCCCTGCTGGATGCTGGGCTACTGGGATCGCAGGCACGTGTGAATTACACCGATTCACTGGTGCAGGCACAGGCTCAGGTGGCGGCGGGGAAAGTGGACCTGCTGCTGATGGGATCGGACCTGCATGAACAGGCAAGTTTGCGTTTGCTTGCGGACATCGCCCGGCACAGGCCAACCACACGGACGGTGCTGGTCACCGATCAACCGAGCATGGAACTGGCGCTCAAGGCCATGCGTGCGGGGGTGAGCGATGTGATACCCGCACCCGTGCAACCGGGTGAACTGGCACAGCGACTACAAGGTGTGATGCAACTGGTTTGGCGCGAGAAACGCACCAAGCAACGTCTGCAACGATTAAAACGTTTGTGTCGTAAATTGAATCAGGCCCGGCAGGACATCGCCCAACAAGTGGATGTGCTTTGCGGAGACCTTGTCAGTGCATATCACGACTTAGCCAGTCAGGTCCAACAGACCATGCACGCAGGCGAGTTCGCAGTGACCACACGCGGCGAACTGGACCTTGAGCAATACGTACGCAAGGTGCTTGAGTATGTATTAGAAAAGGCTGGCCCCACCAATGCGGCAATTTATCTGCCTTCAGGCGGCGATGAGTTCGCTTTGGGTGGGTATGTGAATTATGACCTTTCATCAGGGTCACCCGACCTGCTGCTTCAAGACATCGGGGACCGTTTGGTCAATCGCATCGTGGAAGGTCAACAGACCAGTGTGCATACTGGACGTAAGGAACTCAGTGCCTGGGCTGGTCACGAAATTGCGGGTTTGTCGGAATGTCAGGTGTTATCCACAACATGCATGCACAAGGCTGACACCATGGCAGTACTGGTGCTGTTCAGGCATCAGTCGCAGCCTTATGGTGAGGATGTGGTGAGTGCGATGCAGTCGGTGCGTGAGCTGATCGGGGATGGGTTGGCGAAAATCATTCGTGTGCATCACCGCTGCTTTGTGGATCCGCCGGAGGAGAACAGAGGCGGCGAGCGCAGGGCGGCGTGAAGGCAGAAGTGGCCCAGTGATCAAGTGGTCGAGTGGCCAAGTGGAAGCATTTCATAGGTCCGTTTCCGAACATGCCGGTGTGTGCTACGATTGGTTCCAGTAAACCCTTGGAGCCAATGTATGCCTATTGCCATCACCATGCCCCGGCTTTCCGACACCATGCAGGAAGGCACGCTCAACAAGTGGCACGTCAAGGTCGGGGACAAGGTCAAGTCCGGCGACATACTCGCGGATGTCGAAACTGACAAAGCCACCATGGAACTGCAAACCTTCGATGATGGCATCGTCGCGGCATTGTCCGCCAATGAAGGTGACACGGTTGCAGTGGGCAAGCTGATATTAACCCTGGCAACTGAGGGCGAAACCGTCGAACAGGCGGTAGCAGCAGGCGGGAATCAGGACGGTGCCGCATCGTCATCGAACCGGGCGACAAGCGCCACGGACAATACGGATGACGATGATGAAGGCGATGCGGAAGAAACCAGCGAGTCATCAGCCGGAGGCGTTGCGGTGGAGGTAGCCGGAGGCAAGGTGAAGGTCAGCCCGCTGGCACGCAAGCTTGCGGATGATAAAGGTGTGGATGTCAGTCAATTGCAAGGCAGCGGACCGGGGGGACGAATCATCAAACGTGATGTGCTGGCAGCGGCAGGGGAAAAGGCACCCCAGTCTTCTGCAACCAAGTCCGCAGTCAAGTCCGCCAGCCCCACAGCCACATCGTCGATCGCAGCCAGCACAAACACAACAAAGCCAACCGTACCGGTGAAAGCAGCGGCATCAGCCCCAGAACCGCTGCGACCGACTGCTGTGCTGGAAAGTAAACTCATTGCGCTGAACACCATGCGTAAGACCATTGCCCGG
>JAAUTM010000237.1 GCA_012031455.1 Phycisphaerales bacterium | reverse complement strand
GGTGTAATCGACCGCACAGTTCTTGGAAAAATCGTAATACCCCGTTCCCGTTCGATGGGATTGGAGTCCATGATTAAGCCGTGCTGGCCGCCGGCCAGCTTGTCGAGGGATTCGGAGCGGAAGTTGCCCGATTGATAAAGCAGGCGATCCACCAAAGTGGTTTTGCCATGGTCAACGTGGGCAATGATGGCGACGTTGCGTAATTGGACGTCGGGCATGAGGCACCGTGAGTTTAAGGTTGGGTCATGTCAGGCAGTCGCCCGACCCTGGCCAGCACAGTATTGTATCATGAATTCTTATTCATATATCGCATGTTGTGAGGATTCGGTATGATATTTGACCCTGGTAACCACCCTATGGAGTTCCACCCATGAGCCATAAAGCCCTTGCCAAGCAGGTTGAAAAGGTGCTCTGGTCGCAGCCGGTGACCGATTTGCACACCCACGTTTATTCTCCGGGTTTTGGAGCCTCGCCCCAGCCGGGGGGGCTGCTGCTGTGGGGGATTGATGAACTGGTGACTTATCACTACCTGATTGCCGAGGTATTCCGGGTGGTGCCCGCCACCGTATTGCCCTATGAAAATACTGGGCGATGAGCAAGCAGGACCAGGCCGACCACATCTGGAAGCACCTTTTCGTGGACCGTACCCCCATCAGCGAAGCTTGCCGAGGGGTGCTGACCACACTGGATCGACTGGGCCTGGACCCCAACGAAAAATCCCTTAAAAAATATCGCAAGTGGTTCGACAAGCAGAACCCCGACAAGTTCATCGACAAGGTCATGGACATCGCCAACGTCGACCAGATCACCATGACCAACGAGGTGTTCAGCGAACACGAACGCAATCTTTGGGAGAAGAATCCCAAAGCCCTTGAAGACGATCGCTTCCGGGCGGTGCTGCGGATCGACAAGCTTTACCGGGACTGGCCTGGTGCCTGCCGAGATTTGTCAGCATCGGGTTTTGCTGCCAAAGCGGACTTCAGCGGTAAAACCGTGAGCGAAGCCCGGCGGTTTCTGACCACCTGGATCAAGAAGATGAAAGCCCAGTATGTGGCCATGAGCCTTGGGCCTGAGTTCCGTTTCCCCGACCCCAACTATCCGGCGGGTGACCGCGTGATTCGTGACATTTTGCTGCCCGTGCTACGTGACGAGGGCTTGGCTTGGGCGATGATGATTGGTTCACGTCGCGGGGGTGAACCCAGCGTTGAAGGATGCTGCCGACATGGGCGGACTTTCGGATGTCACCAGTGTGACCAATCTTTGCCGTGAGTTTCCGCAAAACAAGTTCATGGTCACCATGCTGGCCCGGGAAAATCAGCACGAGCTTTGCGTGGCAGCCCGTAAGTTCGGCAACCTGTTTCTCTTTGGCTGCTGGTGGTTCCTGAACAACCCCAGCCTGATCGAGGAAATGACCCGCATGAGGCTCGAATTGCTGGGACTCACCATCGCCCCGCAGCACTCGGATGCCCGTATCCTTGATCAGCTTATTTACAAGTGGGAACACAGTCGGCGGATCATCGCCAAGGTGCTTACCGACAAGTACGCAGACTTGGAAGCATCCGGCTACGAGGTGACCATGGCGATGATGAAACGCGATGCTGCCATGCTGCTGCGAGACAACTACCGCAACTTCATCAAACACTGAGTTCATGGCGAGTCACAGGGGATGATTTTAAAGACACAGGCATGGCCATGCCTGGGCTTTGTGGTTGTTGTTCGCCAAAGCATATTCCCTGCTGCAGGAACTCACGCATACCAGTGGCACTGTCAACAAGCTGCACTGTTCGGCGTAGCCCCGGCCAGGGTTGCAGATGGGCTGAATACCAGCTCATACGCTGCTTGATCTGATTCAGCGCATGTCGTTCTTCACGCAGCCGCAGCATGTTGTCGAAATGCTGCATCACCAGCCCAATCCTTGCTGAGCGTGACAAGGTGGGTGGCAATTGCCCATGTTGCAAAAAGTATGCGGCATCACGGAATATCCAGGGCTGACCCAGCGCCCCGCGCCCGATCATCACGCCATCACACCCCGTCCTATCGATCATGGTTCTGACATCGGTTGCTGACTTCACATCCCCGTTCCCGACCACCGGCACCTCTGGGTGCTTTCTTTTCATGGCCTCAACCACCCGCGCGATGCCTTCCAAACGTACCTGATCACGGAACATCTGGGCGGTGGTCCGCCCATGTACCGTCACTGCTGCCACTCCGACATCTGCCAGCTTTGGTGCCAGCTCAGGCCCGATGATGCAGGTGTCATCCCACCCCAGCCTGATTTTGCAGGTCACCGGCAGCTTCACACTTTTCACCACTGCCCCGGCCAGTTGTACTGCATGATCCGGTTCGCAGAGCAGCTTCGAACCCCCGTGCCGTTTGGTCACCTTGTCCACCGGGCAACCCATGTTGATGTCGATGAGCATCGCCCCGTGACCCTCCGCCCAGCGAGCTGCTTCGCAAAGCATGTCGATGTTGTGGCCATACAACTGCATCCCCAGCGGCTGATCCGCCTCACTGGTCGATGCCAGGGTCATGGTTTTATGCGTCTGCGCCAGTACCGCATCCGAACAGATCAGTTCGGTAAACGCCAGCCCCACACCATGATGGTCCGATGCCTGCGTTTGCGTCTGCGTGATGGTTGGTCTTGCGACTGTTGCAGGTGTGCTTACTGTTGCCATCTGGCTCGCAGGTAACTCCAGGTTGGTGCAGGCCCGTACCACCAGTCGAAAAGCCTGATCGGTGTACCCGGCCAGAGGTGCCAACAGTAAATTGCTGCGAAGTTGTAAGGAACCGATCTGCATGATAAATCGCAGGCATCAGGCGGAGCGAGCATGCATGGGCTGAGCTTCCAGGCTGTCCAATTCCTGCAGTTCATGGGCAGGTGCAGACGGAAAATACTGCCCTTGCCGGGGGTGCTTTCCACGCTGACTCGTCCATCGTGTGCTTGGGCCACGTGCTTCACAATCGCCAGCCCTAAACCAGTTCCGCCCAAGGCCCTGCTGCGCGCCTTGTCCACCCGGTAAAAGCGTTCGAAAATCCGAGGCAGATGCTCCGGTTCAATGCCCATGCCCTGATCGACCACCGTGATCACCAGTTCACCCTCCACCGAACGGGCTTCCAGTTCCACCGTGCTGCCTTCGGGGCTGTATTTGATGGCGTTGTCCAGAAGGTTTACCACTGCGTGTTCGAGTAAACCTGCATTCACGACCGCCAACAGGTCTGTCGGACAAATTACCTTGACCCCAATGCGTTTATCCCGCGCGGTTGCGACGGTTGATTCCACTGCGGGTTGAAACACTTCGCTTATCAGCGTGGGTGTGATGCTGATATGCCGGGTCTGATTGTCCTGTTCCAGTCGGGCGAGGTTCAAAAGGTCATCGACCACGGCATTCAAGCGGTCAGCCTGTCTGACAATCATGCCCATGAAACGCTGAGCATCGCTATCGGCTTCGGGCAAAATGCCGCGCAGCGTTTCTGCAGCGGCCTTGATGGCTGCCACCGGGGTTTTTACTTCGTGTGACACGTTGGCGACAAAATCCCTTCGAACGGTTTCCAGCTGACGCAATCGTGTCACATCCCGAATCACCAGCAATACACCGATGCGCCGCCCTTGCGAATCGCGCAGCGGCGATGTGTGGGCCACCAGTTGCAGGGTGGTAATGTCATTTCCCAAAGCAAGGCGAGGGCCAGTTTTGACCGTCAACTCCGCCTGAGCCGGGTCTTCATCTTCGAGCGTGCGCCTGACAAGGTCCTGCAATGTGCTGTTGCGCACCGTTTCGACGACGCTGCGTCCGATCACCGCCAGGGGGTCGAGATTGAGCAGACGGATGGCAGCCTGATTCAGGCTCATCACCCGTTCTTCGGGGTCAATCGCGACGACGCCCTCATCCATGCTGGCAAGCACGGCCATGAGTTCGTTGCGCTGGTTGGCCAGATGTGAAAGTCGCTCATCCAGCTGCCCGGCCATGCGGTTGAGTGAATCCGCCAGGTTGGCCAAATCGGGCGAGCCGGCCACGGGCAGACGGAAGTTAAGTTCACCGGTTGCAAAACGCTCGGCCCCGCGGCGCAGGCGATTGGAGCAACCTTGCCCGTTCTGAGCCTCGGAT
>JAAUTM010000236.1 GCA_012031455.1 Phycisphaerales bacterium | reverse complement strand
GACAGGCCATACCCACGACCGCAAGGGGTGGGAATGGACGGGTCCCGGCGGAGAACCGGCGGGAAGGGTTGTAGTGGTGCTGCTGCTCATTCCATGGTCGCTTGGACGTGGCACAAGCCGGTCCCGACGGCAACCTCCCTATATTTACGAGTCATCTGGCCCAGTGGTTCTTTCTGGACCCATTGCCCCCGATTAATAAACCTATGACCGACGGATTGAGACTGCGCCGAACTGGATCAATTCCCAATTCGTGGCCCAAAGACGTTTTCATCAAAGTTGCGATCGAGCACGAAACCAAACCCGTAGCTCATGCGGAACCCGTTACGGAACACCGCCAGGGGCGTGGCTATGAAGTTGGTACCGATGTTGATGGTGTCGTTGGGCTTGAGGAAAATATCCGGTGCTGTCCCTTGGAAAATCGCCCGCAGATTGACCCGTACCGTGGCCTGCTGAGTCTTATCAATGCGCCGGATCAGGTCCACGCGTTCGGGAATTGCCAAAGCCGAAAGATTGCCCGCCGCAAACACCAGTTGTTGCAGCGTCAGGTCCTTATCGCCCGGTAGCGAGTAAGTCCCCGGACGGTTGATCGCACCACCGATGTAAACATTGCCGATCACCGGGGGTGGAACGCGAATCACATCGCCGGGGCGGATGATGATGTTGTAACGGGTGTCGCCTTCCAGCAGCTTGTCATAGGGGACTTCGATCACCCGCTGACCACGCGACCTGGCTTCCATGATCTCTTTGGCAGTCGGCTCAGCCGCAGGTACTGCAAAGGGATCTTCCCCGGGTTGCACTGTCATGGGAGGCTGCCCGGCACCCCTTTCCGGAGTTACTGCTACATCAGCTGGGGCAGCAGGCGGATTCGGTTCAGTCACCGGAGCGGGTTTCACAGGTATCTCTGTCACCATCCCCGGCATGTCACCCGGTTGTGACGGAGAGGGAACAACAGCTTGGTTGGCGGGTTGTGCAGGAACCGGAGTACCCGGAGCCACGCGCACCCACTTGCCATCGACATTGATGTAGGCCGGGGTATCACCGTTAGTGGTATCAGTTGCGGTATCCCCCGCACTGGCGGGGACAGCCGTGGTATTCCCAGCATCGCTGGCCTGGGCCAATTTTTCTACCGAAACCGCAGGCTGCGGATTTTGAAAGAGATCATCGATCAGGTCCGCAGGGTTGCTGGGGGGTGTCGGCTTCGAAGGATCCGGCGTGAACGTCCGCGAGGGCGAAGCATCATCGGGCAAGGCCGGGGCCGGGATCGCCCCACCGATTGACTTGGGAGCCGGACGAATCACGTAAAGCTTTTTAATCTGACCGGGCACACCACGGGCCAGCGACATGGCATCGAGCAGGCGGAACTCCCTGCCGAGGATGGTGTACGTGCCGATGGCTGTACTGGCATAGGTCGATTCACCAATCACGCTGAAGGTGTTCTGCCGCTGTTCCTGAACGATGACACTCACCGTCGGATCACGCAACACACCCTTGGAAACCAAAATGTCGGAGATGTCCGTCTCCAGCTCGCTGGGGGTTCGGCCATCAACCGTCACCGGCCCGATGATGGGCAGACGAATCTGCCCCAATTCATCCACCCTGCGGGTCTGTACCGATTCCACACCCGGGACCAGCAACTGAAACACCGTCACCGTCACCAGGTCGCCCGGCCCGATTACGTATTCCTGAACCACGGGGATCAGGTCTTCAGGCATAACCTGCACCAGACCCGGCGGCTCGGTGGATGGTTCATCAATTACATCCAGCTTTTCCAGGATCGGCAACACCACCGGGGTACGCTGCCAGCGCCCACGATCGATGGGTCCATCCATGAATGCATCTCACAGCCGCCTGTTGCCATGAGCAACAGCCCCGTCAGTAACGCACGCACAGCCTGACGTTGATTCTTGGCCCGCTTTTGCTTCCGCATCGCCTTGGCACTCCTGGATTCCCGTCCGGGATCGTTGAGGATCCTATTGACAATAGCCACTTGTGAAACACACGGGGCACTGACCCCCGGACCCAATAGTGGAGCCATCTTACAACAAGTTCATGACCCACGTCACCACCTGCCTGCAACATCTCCCAATAACGGCGAACCAGTCCCATTTATCGGATGTTTCCATGGCTACACTTAGCCTATTTTCCGCCACCCTGGCCCCCGGTCCATACGAAAAATTAGTCATGAGGTTGATGGATAATGCATCATTTTGAACAAAATATGTGTGTGAGAATCGTATGAGCACTGGTCAGGATGGTGTCGTTTTGATCTGAACTTGCCAGATCGCAGCAAAGGAACAACACCACCAATTGCTTTCCGCGGGGCCGACCTATGATTGGCGGCCATGGATCATCAACACCGCCGCCCTGCTGGAATTGCATAACCCTGCGACCATGTGGCCAGCCTCCACTAACATCAGAGGCACGACCACCATTGGCAGGTATTCTCATCTCATGGAAACACACCCTCTTTTTATTTTCTGCCATGCAATCTCATCTCTATCGTTTGTCATTTATGGCTTGGGTTATCTCGTGTCGGAAAGGGGAAAGCTCGAATTCATTCGCTACAAACTCCAGGGCTACCAGCAACTGGTGGGCAGCCTGCAAATCGCTGGCAGCACCGGACTCATTATTGGCCTCTGGATGCCTCCACTGGGATTCGCTGCATCGCTGGGTTTGGCGCTGATGATGGTTTTCGGCCTGATCGTCCGCATCCGCCTGCACGACTCGTTCATCCAGATGGTGCCTGCCATCGTTTATCTGCTACTCAATGGTTACCTTGCCGCCAGCTTTTTTACAGGCGTGAACAGCAACTTAAAAATGTGAGCCGTGAGATCACAGCAAGGCTGCAAGTATGCAGAGAGCCAATACCACGGTGGCTGGCAGTGCTTTCTTCGGAGCATCTTTCACTTTGATATGCATGCAAATGGCACCCGCCATCAATACCGCCATCCCCATCGCTGCGGGTAAGACCAATACCTCGATCCAGATCCCTGCCAGAAGCATCAAGGCCAGGGTGATCTTCAATGCACCCACCGCGTACATGAACCAGACAGGGAGTCCATAGGCCTCGAATTCCTCGCGCATATTCCGTGCCGTGCCGCCCCGATACTCCGTCGAACGATTGAACCGAAGAACCCAGACATTAAGAATGCCCAGCCCCACAATCACTTGCGCGATGAGTCCGACAATTTCCATGTTGATGGGAGCTTAGGCTTTACCAAGTCACAGTCAAGTGCCGGAGTTATGCTGGCCACAGAGAAAAGAAGACGGTTGAGTGTTTGCTGATCTATTGTGTTAGCAACTGAGTTTAGGCCTTCACGGCAACTGCAAATGATCGATATACCGATCCTCGAAGCCGGGCACAAGGTTTAACTCCAGCACTTCCACCTGCATTGCGAGTTTCTTCATTTCCTCCATCGCTCCCTGATCCAACAGCGCCAGGAATGCGCCTGCAAGGGAGCTGTTGCCCACCACTTTCACCTGCTCAGCCACAAAACCCGGGAGCAGTCCGCAGGCAATTGCATGGCGATGGTCCATGTGCGTGCCAAACCCTCCTGCCAGGTATACCGTTGTGATTTCTGCTGCTTTGACCTGTGCCTGTTCCAGCAAAGTTTCAATCCCCGCAGCGATGGCAGCCTTGGCCTGAAGCAACGTGGCAATGTCCGTTTCCGTGACCAGCAATGCCTGTCCGCCGCGTCCCCGTGCCACGACCATGGCCGATGCGTGATCATCATGGCTCTTGAAATGTTCGCTGGCACCGGGAACATCATGCGGCTCAAAGCGACCAAAGGGGTTGAGCAAGCCGGCTGCCCGGGCCTCACTTAAAAAGTCGATGTAAGCCGACCCGCATAAACCGATGGGCCGATCCTCCCCGATCACCTTCGTCACAATTTCAAAGGGATTGAGGTTGAAGCTGATCTGGCTGATCGCACCCCGACCGGCTCGGATACCTGACGATAAACCCGCACCTTCAAAAGCAGGCCCTGCAGCAGTGGCGCAACCCAGAACGCGATCGCCGTGTTTGAGAAGGATTTCGCCGTTGGTACCCACATCCACGAGAAGGCAAGGCCCGGTGTCGTACGCCCATACCGCTGGCCAGCAGCCCGGCCACCAGGT
>JAAUTM010000235.1 GCA_012031455.1 Phycisphaerales bacterium | reverse complement strand
CCGTACTTCCCTAACGTGCTTCGGGCAGGCTTGCTCAGTAACACCCGGCACGCCCATTACCGATGACTTTGCCCGTACTCCTTCTGGCCGTGTTTCCAATCACCTTTACGATGTTCGTCACGCCAGGCTGTCAGTGATGGTGGAAATGCGTCGTATGCCGGAGTTGATCGATGCCCTGAGCCGGGTCAATTTCATGAGCGTACTGAGCATGGATATTCTGCCGGTGGATGAATATGCCGCACTTCTGGAAGGCTATGTGCTGGGTTCCGAGGATGTGGTGCAGGCCGACATGGTGATTGAAAGTCTCTGGTTCCGTCAGTGGACCGAAAAACTGATGCCCAAACCGGTCCGGGAACGGTTGCGAATCCCTGTGGCTGACCCTGCCGCCAGCGGAACCCCCGTTCCTTAATATCGCTCATCCATGATCTTGTCCGTAATGTGCAACGACTGAGTTTTGTCTGATGCTCTGACCTGCCTGACCGACCTGGAGTTTCCGTCCATGAAAATGAAGAACGTCAGCTTCCTGGAGAAGCACGTCGAAAAAATGATCTTTGGCCTGGGGGCATTGTTTCTCCTGGTCGTGATCTGGTTTTATGCACTGTTTCCCCAGCGTGTGGAAGTCAGTGTCGGCTCTCAAAAAAGGCAGGCCAGCCCTGGTCAGATCGAACAACTGGTCCGGCAGGAAGCCGATGACCTTGAGCGTAAACTCAAAAACGCCACGCCGCCTGAGCAACTGGTCAACATGCAGGTACCGCCCTACGCCCAAAACCTGCAACAGCAAATCACCGCCCCCGTTGCCCGCGTTGCTCGCCTGACCACACCCCTGGGTCAGAGCGGACTTGATCCTTCAATCCTTGGCGTGGGTGGGCAGGGACTGGCTGCCGCCGTCAAATACAACATTCCTGTACTGCCCGTCCCCGACAAACCCGTGGCCCGGGCTGATTTCGCTGTACTGGCGGAAGTCGAACAACCCCGTCTGCGATCGGCCTGGCTCAAAGCCCTTGACATGGAATCCCCTGGTGATTTTCGTTATGTCAGTGTCGCCAGTGCTTTTGACATGGGGCAATGGCAGAAATCACTTCGCCAGGGTTCCCAGCCGCGGATCCCCGAAGAGTGGTGGCGTGGCCAATTGCTGGTCACCGAGGTCGTCCTTGAACGGGAAATTTTGAACTCCGACACCGGCAAATGGGGTGGCCTTACCAAGGTCGCCCGCATTCCCACCCAGGCTGGCTTCACCGCCATGCAGAACAACCTGGCACCGGAAAACGTCAACGCCCTGCTCACCCGCATGCGTGCTCGTCAACCGCTGGTGCTGCGTCCACGCCTCGAACCCATCACCATGGACCGCACATGGTTCCCCCCCACCATCGACCCCGATACCCTTTCACCTCGCCAGCGGGAACAAGCCCGCGAAGTCCTGCGCGTGATGCGTGGCATTGAGGAACAGATTGAGCGGGAAATCATCGGAGGCGCCGACCTCGGTGGCGAAGATGATGTATTTACCGTGCCCGGTTCCGCCAGTCCCGCTCCCGCACAGTATCCAGGCGGTTTCTACAACCCGGACGCTGCCAACATGACTCCGGAAATCCCGATAACTATCCCACTGCTCCCACCATGGATTTCAACGTCTCGGTGAATCCTGGTGAAACCTTTGAAGTTCAACTTGATGAATTGCAAAACGTCTGAAACTGGTGCTCGAAGGCAAGGACCTCACCGCCCTTGATGCCGCTGCCGCAACCGCACTGATCCCCTCCACCGGCCCCACCAGTCCGACCGGCCCGCGTGATATTCGCCAGTTAGCCGCCACCGGAAACCGTCCTCCCGCCCCGGGTTCAACTCCTCCCGGAACCGCAGTTGGCAACGCACCCCGCGAAGTTGGAAAACTGCAGATCACCGTCCACGATGTCACCGTGCAGCCCGGCAAAACTTACCGCTATCGCATCAAGGTTGGCGTTTACAACCCCCTGTTCCGCAAAGCCGGAGTAGTGGCCGCTCAACGCACCGAAAACTTTGATCGTCTGGCGCTGCTCTCAGCCCCCACGGACTGGACCGACCCGGTTGTGATTGAACCCCAGCGCAGATTCTTCCTCGTCAGTGCTTCGCCCGAACAACGCTCCAGCAAGTGGGAGGTTTGGCGCATCTATCGTGGACGCTGGGTCAACCAGGAATTTCTCGTCCGGCCCGGCGACCCCATCGGGGCCGTGGTCCCCATTCAGGTTGACAGTAACATTGCCCCGGTCTCCCTGGATATGTCCGTCGCCGCAGCACTGGTCGATGTGCAGGCCATGGAAAAGTACGTCCTTGGAACAACCCAGCGGGCATTGGTGCTCGATACTGAGGACGGGCGCATGTTTGAACGCATCGTCTCTCGTGACCGCGATGACAAAGCTCGTGACCGGCTGCTTCGCAGTCTGCCCAAACCCGAAGTGGCACCTCCCCAGACCGAAGAAGGTTTTGACCCCAATGCACCTCCCCGTCCGGGTTTCCGCAGGCCGGGCATGAACGAAGAAGAGCGGTACATGGAAGAGGGACCACCACCGGATATATGGGGGGATCCCCGGACTTTGGCCGCGTCCACCCCGTCCTCCGCGTAACCGCTGATTCACATTGATTAATCCCCTTATGATCCCACCACAGGCCCGCATGGGCCTGTTTTTTGCATTAGTTTTTAGCACAATTGATTCAGGTCAATGACATATTATTTTTATACAAGTTTTTCTTGATCCGTTTTTACATTTTGGCACAATGAGCATTGTCAGATCACCAAGTGCTTTCGCAAATACATCGGCAGGAACTCGGTGGACACCGGCATGAGTAACCAGATCACCAACAAACCCTTGCCGGACTCGCTACCACCCAAGCCCGTACAACCCGCCCATGCTTCACGAAAAATACTCCTTCCCTGGCCCCTTTTGCTTGTCTGCATCTTGGTGGGCATGTGTCTGGGCGCTGCCAGCTTCACCTTTCATTATGCGGAGGGGCTTTCTTACCTGTCGGATGACCCCATGGCATGTGTCAACTGTCACGTCATGCAGCAACACTACGATGGCTGGCAGCACGCCTCGCATGGGCGCATCGCAACCTGCAACGACTGCCATGTCCCGCATGATTCGCTGATTCACAAGTATTACGTCAAGTCCGAGCATGGTTACCGCCACAGCAAGCGGTTCACCTTTCAAAACTTTCACGAGCCGATTCAGATCACCCCCGGCAGTCGGGCCGTGGTGATTGACAACTGCATGCGTTGCCATGCCGAAATCGGGGACGATCTGAGTGTGCATGGCCGAAGCCAACCAGGTCAGAAACGAATGGAAATCACCGGGGCGGATTGCCTGCACTGCCACAGCCGGGTGGGGCACGGACCGACACGATAATTATTGATGTTGGGCGACGAACGCAGGTGTAACGCACAATGGATCGCCTGGAGTAAAAATCATGACTGATCCGCAAAGCCAGCCAATAAAACTTTCCGCCAAACTTACCGCAATCCTCAGCGCCGTAGCGTTGCTATCGGCTTTGGGGACGGTGGCAGCCCTCCTGCTTTATCAAAACATCGCCCAGCGCAAACGAGAGGCAACCTCCAATGTGCTGCGCATGTTGAAATCACCGAGCGTACCATTGACCCGGCCGAGTGGGGCAAAAACTTCCCCCGCCAGTACGACGGCTACATTCGCACCGCCGACAACCCCCGTTCCCGTTTCCGATGGAGTGACAGCATTCCTGCCGATCTGGCTGAGCCCACCTCGCCAAAACCCGGTGCCCCCCATGATCAATTAGCCGATTCAAAACTTGATAGTGACCCACGTCTAAAAACCATATTCAACGGTTACGCCTTCGCCATCGACTACCGTGAAAGACGGGGCCATGCCTTCATGCTCAGTGACCAACGGGAAACCCTGCGCGTGACCCAGCGATCCCAGCCGGGCACCTGCCTCAACTGCCACGCCAGCAACGTCGTGGCATACCGTGAAGTCGGCCTCAAGCACGGCGCACCGGGCAGCCTGGATGATCCACTGTTATCCGAAGCTGGCCAGAAACAGCTGTTCGCCGGCTGGGAAAAGGTCAATCCCATGACCTATGCCCAGGCCACCGAGCTTGTCAGCCATCCGGTGACATGTCTGGATTGCC
>JAAUTM010000234.1 GCA_012031455.1 Phycisphaerales bacterium | reverse complement strand
GGCAGATCCATGCCCCGCGGTCTTGCCATGCTCGAGCACAACTGGCCAGGAGCCTGGCTTGTTCGGTCTGGGAAAGTGCCCTACGGACACGCACGTAGTCAGCTTCCCGGACCTGCTTAACTTCCAGCACCGCCACGGGGGATCGGGCGGCACGACCGAATCGCACCATCCAGGTGCAGAACGATTTAACCGCCACCAGTGTGGCCCGCCGGGTGCTGGCCGACCACTCCCGCTGACCCGCAAGCAGATCGATCTGAGCCAGAACCCGTTCCGGGCGATCTGCTCGTAATCCATCACCCCATCCAGCACCAGGGCAGCCAGGCGGTGGGATTGCTCTGCGGATTTGGGCAGCACGCCCTTGGACAGCATCGCCGATCGCCAATCGTCCAGGTGCTGCTTGAGGGTCTTGCCGGATTCCAGTTCGTGGGCACTGACCATGCCCCAATCGATGAGATGTTGTAGTCGACTCTTGTCCAGCTTGAATCGCAGCCAATAGTACAGATCGGCTGGGATCACCCCTCCACTGCGATGAGCACGGACGATGCGGTGCAGATTGTCGGTCAGGGTGTGGGTATCCCGCAGCCGATCAAACCCCTGCATGTATCTCACCCGGCCATGATGGTCGGTGAACTTGATCCGGTAGGTCTTACGCCTTTGGCCGCGGGTGATGGACATGGCCCGGCTCCAATATCATTCGTGATGGTTCTGGTCTGTTTCCCAATATAACGGGAAATCCTAAAAACCTGAATAGCAAACTGGAATATTTTTACTCGCCACATTACCCCACAACAGACATGCGTGGGGGAGTCTATGTGTCGACTGGAGAAGATGTCATTGATTCTGTGATTAGCATGTCGGGATGTAGTGTGGTTCAAGCCCTCTTCAGCAAGACGGAACCAATAAACACAGACTTATTCAGCTAAAATGAATTTTTTTAAGTGATATCGTAGAGATAAATGCGTGCTAACACATCTCCAGCAATTCAGTGGCCAAGGCAAATGGCTTCAAAATCATGTCTCTGGACCATCGTCGGACTTGGTTTCGTAACTGACAGGTTATGACCCGTAGTCCATGGAAGCGACCGCTGGCAGTCGTCAGCCTGACACCGCACACTCAATTGCATTGTCCTAGGGCTGACAGCCTGCTCATGCATTATTACTGTAAAGCTGCACAATTTAAGGGAAATATCCGGGTCAGCCCGACATTTGGGGCCACCCCTGCCTCCCAGCGAATGGACGAGGTCAAGCAATTTATCATCAAGATGCATCATGATAATGGTCGATAACAGAGATTAAATATCGTGCTGCTATAGTTTTGGGCTAGCCATAACTATTAACGAAATAATCCAAGAATTCACTCCTCCAAAGGGGAATTTTATTTTATGTCCATCCAACTGGCAGTGATTATTCCCACACTCAATGAAGTTGGAAATATCGAGCCTTTGCTCCAACGTCTAGATATTGCTCTAACAGGGATTGAGCACCATATCATTTTTGTGGATGATAATTCTCGTGATGGCACCACGGAACTATTGCGCAAGCTCAGCCAGCAACGCCCCAATGTTCGGTTTATTCATCGCATCGGTCGACGGGGGCTTTCATCGGCTTGTACTGAGGGGATGCTTTCCACAGCGGCACCATTTCTTGCGGTGATGGATGCAGACCTTCAGCATGACGAATCGCTACTGCCGAAAATGTATGATCGTGTCAGACAGGGTGATTTGGACATCATGGTGGCATCCCGTTTCGCCAAAGGGGCGGATCTGGGTAATTTCGCCAATAATCGCCAGGCCATCAGTCATACCGGAATTAAACTCAGTCAGTATTTGACCAAAGCCAATCTAACGGATCCCTTGAGTGGTTTCTTCATGTTACGCCGTGAGTTACTGGATGAGGTGGTGCATAACTTGTCCGCCCAAGGCTTCAAGATATTGCTGGATATTTTCACCTCTGCAGGAAGACCATTGAAGTTTGAAGAGGTTCCACTTCGCTTTGGTGAAAGACACAGCGGCGAAAGCAAACTTGATACGCTGGTTATGCTTGAGTTTCTAATGCTACTTGGTGACAAAACCATAGGGCGATGGTTACCTTTGCGATTTATATTGTTCATCATGGTCGGGCTGGTGGGGATGGGAGTGCACCTTGTGATATTAGCCACTGCATTTCGTATGCTGGGTATGAGTTTTTATAATGCCCAGATACTGGCCACCGTGGTGGCGATGTTGGGAAATTACCATTTCAACAACCAGTTTACCTATCGTGACCTTCGGCTCAAGGGTCGGAAATACTGGATGGGCTTGTTGTCCTTCATACTGGCTTGTTCGTTGGGTGCACTGATTAATTTAACCATCGCATCATATTTGTATGAGCAGACTATCCCATGGGCAATGGCGGGTGTTCTTGGTGCGGTGGTGGGGTCGGTATGGAACTACGGAGTCACCTCGGCTCTGACCTGGAGGGCGCATGCCAGAAAATGATATCCAACCGACTTCATTAAGTATATCCAGCTTTATACGATTATCTCGTATGAATCCAACCCAACAGGCTTGGCTGGTTGTGCTTTTATTGATGATTAGCATGATCTTGGCACTGGTGCTGCGTCTGCATGGTTTGGATAAACAATCATTTTGGATCGACGAGGCAGCATCTCTCTATTTTGCAAAACTATCTTGGACAGACCTGTGGGGTGAACGATCGGTATTAGAAACCAATCCGCCTTTGTACTATTCGTTACTAAAACTCATGCTTGTGTTTGGTAATAGCGAAACAACTGTGCGAATGCTCTCGGTAGTGTTGGGGGTGCTGACGATCCCTGTGGTTTACGTTATCGGACGGGTTCTGATGGGACCCGGAACAGGACTCGTGGGAGCCTGCCTGCTGGCGACTTCTTACCAGCATATCAAATACTGTCAGGATGCAAGGGCTTATCCACTTCTCATGCTGGCAAGTTCGCTGGCGATACTTGCCACATGCCGGTTACTCATGAATCCGGCACAGGCGAATTGTCCCCTTTGGAAATGGGGGGGCCTGAACAAGAACTCCAAACACAGCAACACTATTAAACCCATGTGGGGTATGTGGGTTTTATACGGACTGTCGGTAATCACATCGTTATATACTCATAATACTGCAGTTTTAGTACCAGTAGTACTGAGCACATGTGCCGTGGTGGTTACACTGGCACGTCGGCCTTTCAAATGGAACTTCGCATGGAACTGGACGATTGTCAACATGCTGACTCTGGCTGCTTATGCTTGGTGGCTCCCCGTGGTGGTGCAACAGCAGAATCAGGGTTTGCAGGATTTTTGGATACTGGGATTAAGTTGGACACGGATCAGCGAAGTATTGTACGAACTATTTGGCAATTTTTACTTTTTCTCGGGAAAACCTTGGTTTGATTACTTGTTATGGTGTCTGGCTATTATTGGAATGTTCAGTCTACGCAGTCGCTTTAGTTCTTGGGTTGTATTATTGTTTGTAGCTGTCGGTCCAGTAACGCTGGCTACATTATTAAGTCTGCGTACACCAATACTGATCGACCGTATTTTGATTTGGTGCCTGATCGGTTATTATCTTCTGCTTGCTCGTGGACTGACACTGTGGCACAGACCATGGATCTTCTTGCCTCTGGTCATGCTTGTTCTGGCGGGTCAAATCAAATCCAGCTTGAACTTTGTGGACATGGCCTCAAAAGAACCTTGGCGTCAAATGGCGAATCATATCATCAGTCGTATACAGCCCGGCGATTCAATCATATATGTACCCGCAACTTCGGCGATGGCATACAGAATATACCATCCTGCTACTAATCACCAGCAATGGGCAATTGTTCAAGATCAAATGGAACCACATTGGTATGTCCCAGATATACCAACCACTTCGCCAACTCCCTTGCTTCAGACCTTGGATCAACAGCAGCGTCTATGGGTGATCGTGCGGCGAGGCGGGACCCGTTCGAGCAACACATTATGCGAAACGACCCTGACAACTTTAACCGGGGAGTGGACAAAAGCTGAGCATATCAAATGGTCTAATCTCGAAACTTTTCTGTACCTCAGAGAGACTAATTGATTATTGTCGACTAGGAGATTCGCCAGGCCCTCTCATAGCTAAATATCGATGCGCGGAATGCCGCACTAAAACA
>JAAUTM010000233.1 GCA_012031455.1 Phycisphaerales bacterium | reverse complement strand
TGGATTGGGGGGGCGGGCGACTGAGGGATGGTTCGCCGAGCTTGGGCGATGACCATGGCCCACCAGCCATCGTCGGCTTCGGAGATGTTGGCACGGGCAGGGACGAGGTTGATGCAGCAGATTGAGTGTGCAAGGTGTCGGGGTCTGATTTGCCGGGTGAGCTGCCGGTTCCCGGATGTTCGTCGAGTAACTTCCCTTGCTGATCGTGAAGCTGGTAGGCGAGGTCGGTGACTTCCAACTCTGCCAGCTTGGCGAGGATGTGCAGCTTTCGTTGTGGTTGCGAAGCACGATCGGACACCTGCATAAGCAGGCTGCGATTGCCACTGAGCCGGGCGTGCAACTGCAGATGACCATGAGCCTGACGAAGGTCAGCCGGTGTCGTTGACTGCTCACCGGAGAGACCGGCGAAAATAAGGTCCGGGAAATCCGTCAGGGTGATGAGCGAAAGCCAGGCATCCATGAGCCGCATGAAAAGGGAACCGTGCCCGGCCCGACCAAGGGATGTATACATCAGGCTGTGCATCGGGCCAAGGGTTTCCAAAGGGTCGGCCGTGTGCAGCCAACCGGGACATTGCAAAAAGGCAGGAATATAAATCGGCATCAGCGGTGGACCAGGTCGTGATCGCTGCCGATGCGTCAGGGATTGCCACTCCGTCAGATCGCCAGCCAGAGGTTCGAGGAGCAACAGCCTGGTTTCGTGTGCAAGGGCGATTTGCAATGCGGAGGGGTCGGGTGTTTGCGTCGTTGCCAGCAGAAGGAAACCTGCGGGATGATTGGTAAGCATCCGGCGGAGGTCATCATCGGGTTTCAAATCGTGCTGCTGCGCCAGTTCTTCGACAGGTTGACTTGCCGGGCCACCTACGGCGATCACCCTTACCAGATCGCGCACACCTTGGAGCAGCGTGGCACAGCCGGCGGTCCGGGATGCATCCGACCAGACCGCGATCTCCGGTAGCATTAACGGATCAGGCTGTACTGATTGGCCCATGTCCAAAGGTTACCATAGCCGGGCTTCGTTAGGACTTGGAGAAATCCCGTCAAGTGTTGTGTGCTGCTGGCCGGGTGGTAAGCACAAGACTCAGGCTCATCAGCAGCACAAGGCCCAGGGGTTCGGGAATAGGAGTGACAATGGGTGTGGCTGAGCTTGAGCTGTTGCTGTGCAGGGTACCGTTGCTCATAAAATATTGGGGAACTGGACCGGCGAAAGACAAGGGAGTCCGGGAATCGGTTGCATACGGCTGATGCGGGTCCAGGTAAAGAAGCTGAGCCAAAGGTACCCAGGCCAGAATGTCCATGATGATCCAGGTAGTGCGTCCGCCCACGGGCTGATAGTGAAGCACCTGACCACGGGTTGGACTGATGTCGTTGCCCAGTCCTGATTCACTGAAAGCATGTTGGATGCCCACAGGCACGCTCATCGCCAGGGGTTGTGAAAAAAGTTCCCAGGGGACAGGCGAATCCAGCACCTGATTCGAGCCGGAGGTGTCTCCCCCGCCAGCGGTGCGGTCGTAGTCAATTTCATCCGCCAAGACTGACAGAGAGCTGAGCGTCACCGCAAGCAAGGTAACAATGAGGCTATTGAAGATGATCGGTGTTTTTGCCATGGGAACTGCTTTGTTGCCTTCCCTGGCTCACACCCCCCCCACGGAAAACAAAACGCACATGTTTCACTTTTGATAATACTGGAAAACCGGCATTTTGCCAACTTGTTTTGCATGCATCCACAATTTTTACAATAAGTTATCGGACATTGTTCAATCAGATTTATTGCTGATGATGTCAACCGATCATACAAAAATCCAAAAAAACTTCCCGTTGATTTCATGGGAGTTGTGGATACGATTGCTTCCAAGTTGCACCGGAACTCATCATGAGTGATGATGAGCAGGGTAGGGAGAGGTGTCATCTGGCTGCAATACCGGGCGATTACGCCCTGGAATCGTGTGGGTGAGTCATCACTGATCTTTTGCCAAAGTACGTGTTTCCTCGCTGGGCCAACTACCTTCTGCCTGCGCTGATTTTGCTTGGAATCGGCGGTGCGACGTATGTGCCTGTTTTGGTGACCTACGGTTTTTCACCCACGACCTGGGCAGTGGGATACATGCCAACCCAGCCGGTGCCTTTCAGTCATGCCCTCCACGCTGGCGAGCTGGGGATGGATTGCCTTTATTGTCATACCACCGTGGACAAAGCCGCCTTTGCCGCGATCCCGCCGACGCAGACCTGCATGAACTGTCACACCGCCATCAAACCCGACAGCCCCAAGCTTGCGCCGTGCGGGAAAGTTACGCCACCGGCCAGCCGATTCCCTGGAAAAAGTTCACGACCTGCCTGATTATGCCTATTTTAATCATGCCATTCACGTCAACAAGGGGGTTGGCTGTGTGAGCTGCCATGGGCGGGTGGACAAGATGGAAGTGGTGTATCAATCCAAGCCGCTGACCATGGCCTGGTGTCTGGAATGTCACCGGGCACCGGAACAACACCTGCGCCCAAGGGAGGAAGTGACCAACCTGGCATGGGTGCCTGAGATGATCGGCAAGACACAATACGAACTGGGGACCGAACTCAAACAGAAATACAACGTTCATGATTCCGCCTACATGACAAGCTGCTATACCTGCCATCGTTAACTCATTATGCCAACGCTGGACCCACAACTTCGCGGACGGGAATACTGGCTGGGGCTGGAACACCTGGCCAATACACCGGAGTTTGCTGCGCGCTTTGATGATGAGTTTTCCGGCTACAACCCGGACACGATGCGTGATGGCGTATCCCGTCGATCCTTTTTGAAATTGATGGGTGCTGCCTTGGGCTTGGCGGGATTGACCGCAAGTGGTTGCAGACGCTGGCCGGAAGAAGAGATTCGCCCCTTTGCCCATCGGCCTGAAGGCTACAAACCGGGCGTGGCCATGCATTACGCCACCATGGCGGAACTTGGCGGCGTGGCGACCGGGTTACTCGTCAAAAGCTACGACGGTCGGCCGATCAAAATCGAAGGCAACCCGCTGCACCCCGGTTCGCACGGAGCCACCGAACCCTGGCAGCAGGCCAGTGTGCTGGACATTTACGACCCGCAGCGCAGCCGAGTACCGATGGAAAAAGTCGGCGACCAAACCAGGCAGCGCTCGTGGGATGATTTTGTCGTGTACCTTCGGCCCAAGCTCGAAGCATTGCGCAGCAAACAGGGCGAAGGCTTGGCAATACTAGCCGAGGCAGCAAGCGGCCCGACGATGCAGCGTTTGCGTGAAGCTTTCCGCAAGCAGTACCCCAAAGCCACCTGGCAAACATGGGAAGCGATTCATCGTGATACAGCGCTAGAAGGTTCACGCCTGGCCTTGGGCAAGGCGATGCGTCCGGTCTATCACCTGGACCAGGCACAAGTCATCATCAGTTTTGAAGATGACCTGCTGGGCCAGCACCCCAATCGTTTGAATCACGCGCGAGATTGGGCCAAGGGCAGGCGTAGTGCGGACCAGGGCCAAATGAACCGGTTGTATGTCATCGAGGGCAACCTCAGCACGACCGGGAGCGTGGCCGACCACCGCATAGCTCTGCGCCCCTCGCAAACCGCACTGCTGTTGCAACAACTGGCAGCTGAACTGGGTGTGATCCCCTCTGCTCCAAAACAAGCTGAGCTTAGTGATACACAGCGTAAGGCGTTTAGTGCCTTGCTGACTGATGTGAAAAAGCATCAGGGCAGGTATTGGTGACAGTGGGGCCATCGCTGCCAGCTGCGTATCACGCGCTGGGTTTTGCCATCAATCAGAAACTCGCCGCCTTCGACCACACCCTTACCCTGGTGGATGAACCCGATGCTCAGGGCCGGGTGCCAGCGATGCGCCGACTTACTCAGGCCATGGACAAGGGCCAGGTGGACACACTGATCATGCTGGGCGGCAACCCTGCATACGATGCACCGGCCAATATGAATTTCGCGGCACTGCTCGAAAAGGTGCCCCACACGATCCACCTGTCGCACGATATCAATGAAACATCCGCATTGAGTCAATGGCATCTGCCTCGGGCACATGCGCTGGAATGTTGGGGCGATGGTCGCTCATGGGATGGCACACTGGCGGTTCAGCAGCCATTGATCCTCCCGCTTTTTGATGGACGCAGCCCGATTGAATTGCTGGCCATGGTGCTGGATCAGCCACGTATCG
>JAAUTM010000232.1 GCA_012031455.1 Phycisphaerales bacterium | reverse complement strand
GCATCGGTCGAAATCCGAGCGAGATTCTGCAAATCCTCGGAATCATGCTTTTTGAGAAAGTGCCGATGAATCAAGCACTTACGGCGGAGTACGAAAACGTTCTGAAAAGCAACGATTGTAACCAGTTATCCCTATTCGATTTCTAACCGGACAGTAGTGATCTACATTATCCATTATCCATGATCCTTTATCCATTTCATGGGTATACATCATGATTAACACTTTGAATATCCCCATCCTCCGTCAGGGCCGCGTGTATGAGTCGCTGGATGCAGCGGAGCTGAAACATTTTCGCACCGGGGAGGTGGTGGTGCGGGTGGGGCAGGCCAATGCCGGGTTGATCAAGCGCGATCTCGCCAAAGCACACACAGCACGGTCGGTGCTGTTGCAGCGCAGCACGGCTGACATGATTGCAATCTGTCAACGAGCCGGGGAATTGTTTGTGACTTCTGATTTGCCGCTTACAGAAGGCCAGCAGCAAAGCCCGGATGATTACGTGCAACAGCTTTCAGCCACCACGGGGCTGCCTTATGCACTGGTGCGGCGAAACATGGGCAAGCTGCATGAAGCCCTCACGCAAATGCCCACGGTGATGAAAGGCCTGACGCGCAACCTGTCCCCGGAAGTGTTGGATCAAGGTTGGGGACAGCAGCACGAATTACCGATCAGTTATTTTGCGATGACGGACATGCTGGGGGTGGTGTTACCCAGTAATTCGCCGGGGGTGAATTCGCTGTGGCTGCCTGCGCTGGCCTTGCGTATGCCGGTGGCGATCAAGCCCGGGCGTGAAGAGCCGTGGACACCCTGGCGACTGATGCAGGCATTCATCGCAGCAGGTTGCCCGGCCGAGGCTTTTTCGTTTTACCCCACGGATCATGAAGGAGCAGCAGCGATCCTCCTGCAGGCAGGGCGTGGCCTGCTCTTTGGTGATGTCAGCACCACCGCTCAGTACGCCAATGACCCCCGCATTCAGTTGCACGGGCCGGGCTACAGCAAGGTGATCCTTGGCCCGGATGCGGCAGAGCATTGGCAGGATTACCTGGAGATTATTGCTGCTTCGGTGGCGGACAACGGGGGACGCTCATGCATCAACGCCTCCACGATTTTGACACCCGCTCACGGACGCGACTTGGCAGAAGCCTTGGCGATTATACTGGCGAAGCTGGTACCTTTGCCGGTGGAACATGCGGAAGCAAAACTGGCGGGGTTTGCCAACGCCCGGTTTGCCCAGAGCATTGATGAAACACTGGATCAGGCCCTCTCTGTTCAAGGTACGGAGGATTTTTCGGCCAGGCATCGCGACACCCCCAGGCGGGTGGTGTGTGACGGGGCGACCTATCTGCAACCGACGATTGTATTTTGTGACAAAGCGGATCATCCGCTGGCCAACCGTGAGTTTTTGTTCCCGTTTGCAGCGGTGGTGGAACAGCCGATGGAACAGATCGCTTCACAACTTGGGCCCACGCTGGTGGCCACGGTGCTCACAGAGGACCCGGTTTGGCGGGACAAATTTTTAGGGCATCGGCACATTGAGCGATTGAACCTTGGGGCGATACCCACTTCGCGGGTGACCTGGGATCAGCCGCATGAAGGGAACTTATTTGAGTTTTTGTACCGAAGACGGGCGATTCAGGTGGGATAAATGATTCACCATGGGAAGAATGGAACCCAGGCTTAGCCTATTTGGAATGGCCTGAAATGTGGGGTCAAAGCGAGTTATATGTTACCAGTACCACAACCACGACCGGGACGCAGCAGAGATTTTCAGATCACAACGAAGCTGGTGCATGGGCCGGGGTCGCTGGCACGCTTGCCGGAGGTGCTGCGCGAGCTTGGGGCACACTCGGCGGTGCTGGTGAGTGACAATGCCCTGGTCAAGGCGGGGCATGTTGGCCATGTGATGAAACTGTTGGAGCAGGCGGGGCTGCGTGTGCATGTCTTTGCAGACACATGCGAAAATCCAACCGACACTGATGTGCAGGCTGCGGCCACAGCCATCAAGCCATGGGTGACCGGCAAAGTGCCAGTCGCCGTGGTGGCATTGGGCGGGGGCAGTGTGATGGACAGTGCCAAGGCTGCGATGCTGCTGGCAACGGTAGGCGGGAGCATGGCCGTGCATCGGGGATGGATGAAGACTGCGAACCATGAACTGGTTTTGCCGCCGCTGGTGGCAATACCGACCACCGCTGGCACGGGCAGCGAAGTGCAAAGTTACGCGCTGATTCGGGAAGATCAGACCCATGCGAAAATGGCGTGCGGCTTGCCTCAGCTTTGCCCGGCAGCAGCGATTCTTGATGCGGAATTAACGGTGAGTTGTCCGCCGGTGGCCACGGCCCTGGCGGGATTGGATGCACTGAGTCATGCGATGGAAACAGCCGTATGCACAGCCCGTCATGATTTTTCGCTGGCACTGTCGCAACGAGCGTTTCAACTTATTCATGGGGCATTTGAATTGGTACTTGCGCCACCGGAAAACCTGCCAGCACGTCATGACATGCTGATGGGTTCATGCCTGGCCGGGCTTGCGATTGAACATGCGATGCTGGGCGCTGCCCATGCATTGGCCAACCCGTTGTCAGCGCGGTTCGGGGTAGCGCATGGCCGAGCGGTGGGCATGATGTTGCCGGGGGTGATCCGGTTCAATGCGGAAGATTCAGAGGTGGCAAAGACCTATGCACAGCTCTGGCCGGGGCATGATGCAGAAAGCTTGGCGCAATGGGTGGAGCATTTATTGAGAGTGACCCGGCAACCGGGGTCACTCGGCGAGTTGGGTGTGACCAAGGCCGATGTGCCCGTGCTGGCCGAGGAGGCCTTGCAGCAGTGGACCCTGCGTTTTAATCCCCGCGCGATGTCGGCCCCGCAGGCTGCGAAAATGTATCAGGCATTGATGACGCATTGATGACGCATTGATCGGCCATGTGGATTCAGGATGGATCAAGGATCAGTGATTTGGCGGCGCACCTGTGCAGGCACGATGGCGTAAAGTTAATCATGATGACCAAGCGCCCGATTATGTTCACAGGATTGATGCTGGCTGGCATGGCTTTGCTGGTGGCGATGGCGATGGTATTGCAGACCCCCAGACAATCAGCCAAGGTGCAGCGTGCGTCAGGGAGTGTTGCTCAAGTTGATCCGGCGAAGCTGACCAGTACACCGGCATCAGTGGCGACGCTGGCCACCACAGCCAAACCTGCACAAGCATCGTGGAATATTTTCCGAGGTGACCCTGCGTTACGTGGCTGGGCGGGGGCTGGTGAACTCAAGCTGCCCTTAAAACTGGCATGGACTTTTAAAACTGATGGGCCTGTGAAATCATCGCCGATTGTGGTGGATGGGAAAATTTACATCGGCTCGCACGATGGCAAGGTGTACGCACTGGAGGCAGACAATGGCAAGCGGTTGTGGAGTTTTGCCACCGGCGATGTGATCGAGGCTCCGCCGCTGTTTGCCCAAGGCGTGGTTTACATCGGCTCGGCGGACGGGTCGATGTATGCTCTGGATGCTTGACCGGAACTTCGCTGGCGGTTTGAAGCTCAGGACAAAATACTGGGTTCCGCCAACGCCGTGCATGATGCCACCGGCAAACTGCGGAGCATTGTGTTTGGGAGTTATGACAACCATGTGTATGCCCTTGACCCGTCCGACGGAACATTGCAGTGGAAGTTTGTCACCGACAACTTCATCAACGGTGCCCCGGCTGTGACAGGGGAACTGATTGTGCTGGGTGCGTGCGATGGCAAGTTGCATGTGATTTCAGCGCAGGATGGACAGGAGAAATTGGCGGTGGATTTGGGAGGCCCCATCGCAGGCTCACCGGCAGTCGAAGGGGATGTCGCCTACATCGGCGGGTACAACAACCAGTTTGTCGCGGTGAAGATTACGGATTTCGAATCACCGGACAATGGTGAAAAATCCCTCTCCCCATGGGAGAAGGTGGCCGAGTCCCCGCAAGGGACGAGGCCGGGTGAGGGCCGAACAAACACAAGTGCCCAAGCAAATGAAGCCGGGGAAACTGCTCCCCCGATGGGTGAGGGGGAGCACCCGCACCCACCGAAGATCAGGATGAGCCAGCCGTTCACCCAGCCGTGTTGTGGACCTATCGGGATCGAAGTTTCCCCTATTTTTCCAGCCCTGCCGTGGCGGGAGATTTAGTGATTTTCGGAGGCAGG
>JAAUTM010000231.1 GCA_012031455.1 Phycisphaerales bacterium | reverse complement strand
CCCCGGCGGCAACTTCATCGAAAACCTTATGACCTATGACCCGATCACCGATGGGTTTCCCAAACCTTTCATCAACACTGAGTTTGGTTCCAACGAGTGGCACTTTGATTGGGATGCCAAGGACATCACCACACAATCGCATGCAGCCGCATTCGACCGTAACATGCGAGCTCACGTGGCAGTGGCACAGGGTTTCCTCCAACATGCCGCCTTCTTCAATCACCAGAAAAAGGAATTTGAAAAGTTCAGCATGTTTGCCGATGTCGAGGGTGATGACTGGGACAACCCACACGAACCGCTGGACACCCGCGCCTGGCCGGCGTCAAGGGACAGGAATCACGCCTGCAAACCTATCGCAGACTCGCCCTGGCATATTGCACCCACGGTTCGCCCCTGCCTTGGACACTGGGAAATCGCGAAGCACTGGCTAACCAACTGGTGTATGTCCGTTGCGTTAACACCGCCTCGCTCAAACCGTTGCCAGGAAGCGGCGCAACTTCAGACAAAGTGCTGCTCAACTTTGTCAACTTCAGCGATAAGGAACAAACTGTTGAAGCAGAAGTGACACTGCCGAGTGCAGGTCTATGGACGGGAAAACGCATTGGACCAGGCGAGCGATTGGGTGATGCCCTGCAGCTTGTCGAAATCAACACCAACACCGCCTCCGGCATGAAACTAATGGTGACATTGCCCCCGCGTCAGGCTGTGCAATACATTCTTACCCCGCCATCTACGATCAAACCCTGAAAATCCCACTCCGTAGCAGTGTGGGCTTCTCAACGATGAGTCGAACGGTTTGCACAGCGGGTCCTCACGCTCAATCCGAATTATCTTATCGCCTCCCACGCTTTTGCGATCTCCGCCAGAGGCGTATCTTTGACTACCACCACTTCGCCCATCCGCACCGGCAGCACCAGCCGAATGACCCCGCTGGCCACTTTTTTATCCAGCGTCATTGCCTCCATCAGCACCCCTGTCGCTGGCAAGTTCCCCGCCCGCACCGGCAAGCCGATCCGTTCCAGCAAACTCACCAAATCATGCAGCACCGACTTATCACATCGGCCTATGTTCACCGCCAAGGTCGTGGCTGCCACCATGCCCAGCGCCACCGCCTCTCCATGGTGAAAAGTTCCGTAACCTGCGGTCGCTTCAATCGCATGTCCAAAGGTATGCCCGAAGTTCAAATGCGCCCGTTCCCCGGTTTCCTTTTCATCCTTCATCACCACATCGGCTTTGATCCGCACATTCCAATCGACCAGCTCAGCCAGGGTTTCCACATCCATGCACATCACTTGTTCAAGCTGTTCACTCAACCATTGAAATTTATCAGGACGACGGATGACACCATGCTTCACACACTCGGCCAGCCCGCAGCGCAACTCGCGCATGGGCAGCGTCAGCAATGTTTGCGGATCAACCACCACCACCGCTGGCTGATGAAACGCACCAATCAGGTTCTTCCCCTGCGGAACATTCACCCCCACCTTGCCACCCACTGATGAATCCACCATCGCCAGCAGCGTTGTGGGCACCTGCACCAAAGGCACACCCCGCAAATACGTCGCAGCCACGAAACCGGCTGTATCGCCCAGCACCCCACCGCCCAGCGCCACCACCGGGCTTTTGCGCTCCAGTTTGGCATCGAGCATCAGGTCATACATCCCCCGAACCGTGTCCAGGTTTTTATACTCCTCACCACTGGGTACATTTTGCACCACCACCTGATAACCGGCTTTCGCAAGTGACTTTTGCAGCGCTGGTCCATGCAGAGGGGCGACTGTGGCATCCATGAACATCGCGGCACGGTCATGGGGCAAAACCTCACGAACCAGTCGGCCAGTATCCGCAAGCAATCCGGGGGCAACATGCACGGCGTATTGATGCTGCGGAAAAGTCAGCTTGATGGTGGACATAGATCGTGATCCATAATGGTTGCGGATGTTTGTTTATCAAAGCCACGAGCAGCAGCGAGGGATCCGGCTCACCCACGCGCAATCGCTGAGTGCTTCCAAGTTACCATGATCCATCGACCCTGCCTTGTGCGCGTGCTATCATCGCGTTTTTATCAGGAAGAACACCATGACCAGCCAGCCAGTCCGCATTGATCGCAGCAAACTCGAAATCCCTCCCGGGGTCCGGGAAATCGTACCCATTCTCGATTTCGGGTCACAGTATGTACAGCTCATCGCCCGGCGGGTGCGCGAAGCTGGGGTGCTGGGTGTTCTGGTTCCGCCCAACATCGCCATCGAAGATCTGCAAGCCATCGCCCCCAAAGGCATCATCCTTTCCGGCGGCCCTGCCAGCGTCTATGAAAAAGATGCACCTGTGTGCGATAAACGTCTCTTTGAACTGGGCGTCCCGGTGCTTGGCATCTGCTACGGAATGCAGATTGGCTGCCAGCTTCTGGGTGCCAAAGTGCAAGGCAATCCGGCCCGCGAATTCGGTCGCACTTCTTTGCAGGTCACTCTGGCTGAGCGTCTGCTTCCGGGAGTTCCCGCGCACACTACTGTGTGGAGAGCCATGGCGATAGGTCACCAGCCTTAATGAGGATTTCGTCTCTCTGGCAGCGACTCCCACATGCCCCATCGCAGCCGTCAAGCACCGGCATCACCCGTTTTATGGCGTGCAGTTTCACCCTGAAGTCACCCACACCCCACATGGCATCGACATTCTTCGCAACTTCCTCTTTGATATCTGCGCCTGCAGCGGTACCTGGAAGATGTCCGATTTCCTCGAATCCCAGGTCCAGCTAATTCGTGATCGGGTCGGTCCTCACCGCGTCATCTGCGGACTCTCGGGCGGGGTCGATTCCTCCGTCGTCGCAGCCTTGCTCTCCCGCGCCATCGGCAGGCAGCTCACCTGCATCTTTGTGGACAACGGCCTGCTTCGCAAAGGTGAACGCGACTTTGTTGAATCCACCTTCCGTGGCCATTTTGACATCGACCTGCGCGTGATTGATGCAGCCCAGGCGTTTCTGACAGATTTGCAGGGCATCAGCGATCCGCAGGAAAAGCGTAAACGAATCGGTCACCGGTTTATCGAAGTGTTCAAACAGACGGCAACGCAACTACGATCAGAGCAGCCGGAACCCTCGCTAGCGACTGGGGCTGGTGTCAAAACCGAAATTCGTTATCTGGCCCAGGGAACGCTTTATCCGGATGTGATTGAATCGGGGCAGGGTTACGCTGGCACTGCGGCCAACATCAAACTGCATCACAACGTCGGCGGTCTGCCTGAACATCTTGGCTTTGAACTCATTGAGCCTCTGCGTTCGCTATTTAAGGATGAAGTCCGCATGTTGGGACAGGTGCTGGGCCTGCCCGAGCAGATGGTCTGGCGCCACCCGTTCCCCGGCCCGGGCCTGGCGGTGCGGTGTCTGGGGGGACATCACCCACAACAAGCTCGAGCTGTTGCGGGAGGCTGATGAAATATTGCTGGAGGAAATCGTCGCAAGCAATTTGTATCGCAAAACCAGCCAGGTGTTTGCAGTGCTGCTGCCCATCAAAGCGGTGGGGGTGATGGGGGACGGGCGGACCTACGACCAGGTGGTTGCGATCCGGGCGGTGGAAACACAGGATTTCATGACGGCCGACTGGGCACGGATTCCCTACGATGTGCTGGCGGTCATCAGCAACCGCATCATCAACGAAGTCCGCGGCGTCAACCGCGTCGTTTACGACATCAGCAGCAAACCCCCCGCCACCATCGAGTGGGAATAAACCCCACCCACCGCCATCGCCCTGCCCCTATTTAGCCCCGCCGCTAGCGGCGGTCTTCCGCATCGCCGCAATTCGGCACATTCCATTCAGTCCCATTACATTGGAAATACCGTGATGTCTGGTGCCTTGACAAATCAACTTTGCAACGGTATTTTACATACCAACCAGTTGGTATTAAACATGGAACAAGCCGCCAAGAGCATTGAAACCCGGCAAAAACTGGTTGATGCTGCGCTTTACATCATCCGGCTTAAAGGCTATTCCGCCACGACCGTGGACGACATCTGCAATAAAGCGGGTCTGACCAAGGGCAGCTTCTTCCACCACTTTGCCAGCAAGCAGGACCTGGCGGTCGCGGCGGCAACCTACTTCGGTGAGATGGGCGGCGGGCCTCTTCGCGTCAGCCCCCTACCAGACCCTGCGAAGACCCGCTGGAGCGTGTGCTGGGTTACATC
The DNA here is from genome assembly GCA_012031455.1 of Phycisphaerales bacterium. Next base: position 5 of record JAAUTM010000231.1, on the reverse strand, counting down.
GACTT
>JAAUTM010000230.1 GCA_012031455.1 Phycisphaerales bacterium | reverse complement strand
GCTGATGAACTTGAACCCCATGACCGGCACGATCAGTGCTTTCCGCAGTGCGACACTGGGCCTGCCGGTGGACTGGCAAGCTTTAAGTATCTCGGTGCTGCTGGCCATGCTGCTGCTAAGCGCGGGCCTGGCGGTGTTCGCCCATACAGAGAAAACCTTCGCAGATGTGATTTAAGAAAGTGGTCAAGTGGTCGAGTGGTCGAGTGGTCGAGTGGTCGAGAGACGGATTGCGTAGGGTGGGTCAAGCGAGTCGGCGAGTGGACCCACCATGAATGTGGCGTAGGGTGGGTCAAGCGAGTCCTCGAGTGGACCCACCATGAAAGTAGCCGAGTGGTCAGAGCTGACAAAAATAGATGGCCTTCCAACCAACAGGTAACACGGATGAGTGACACGGTAATCCAAGTCGATGGGCTTTCCAAGCGTTACCGTCTGGGACGCAGCGGAACCCACGCCGACCTGCGTGAAACCCTCACGCACTGGCTGGGACGCTGTATGCCCGGCAAGCAAGTACGACATCAGAACAATGGGGCGGTGGCGGAGAAAGACGCGTCCCGGAATCAGGACTTCTGGGCGCTGCAGGATGTTTCATTCAGTGTTCCGCGCGGGCAGGTACTGGGGATCATTGGCTGCAATGGTGCAGGTAAAAGTACCCTGCTCAAAATCCTTTCGCGGATCACCTCCCCCACAAAAGGGCAGGTCACCATTGATGGCCGGGTGGGCAGCCTTTTGGAAGTTGGCACCGGTTTTCACCCGGAGCTGACGGGCAGAGAAAATATTTATCTCAACGGTGCGGTGCTGGGTATGTCACGTGCCGAAGTGAAACGAAAATTTGACCAGATCGTGGATTTCGCAGGGGTGGAGCGTTTTCTGGATACGCCGGTGAAACGCTATTCCAGCGGGATGTATGTGCGTCTGGCATTTGCGGTAGCAGCCCATTTGGAACCGGAAGTACTCATCGTGGATGAAGTGCTGGCGGTGGGTGATGCTGCGTTTCAGGCTCGCTGCCTTGGGCGCATGCGCGAGGTGGCCGGTCACGGCCGCACCGTGCTGTTTGTCAGTCACAACATGCGTGCGGTGCTGAGTCTTTGCCAGCGAGCGATCGTATTGCAAGCCGGCCACATGATCAGCGATGCCTCTGCGGATGAAAGCGTGCGTGTGTATCTGGGCACCGACACGGGCGAATCCGACTATGGGCAACTGGTTGACAAAGTTGCAGCCTTGCCCGCTCACACTGACTTTGCCCTGCATCGTCTGGATGTTTATCAGCAGGGTCAACCGACATTACTTGTGGGCAACGGCCTGCCGGTAACGGTGGAAGTTGAATACGAAGTTAAACAGCCACTCACCGGACTGCGGGTTTATTTCGACTTGTGTGATGAATGGGGCGACATTCTGATCCGCAGTTTTCATGATGAACATGCAGCTCAGGTCGCGGTGACCATGCCCGGCCGATATCGCTCACAGGCAACTATTCCCGCCAACCTGCTGGCTCCGCGGGCCTATGCCATGACCGTGCGTGGATCGCTACACGAAGGCGGCACATTGACTGGGCCTGGGGTGACCTTTGAACTGCATGTTCAACCGACTTCGGGCATTGATCGTGCTTACGCCGGGGGACGCACCATCAGCAAACTGCAACCCTTTATCCACTGGCAAACCCTGGGGGCCGCAGCATGAGCCTGACCCAGCGCATCACACAACTGTATCGACGGGCGCAGCTACGCCTGTCAGGGGACGACTGGCTGAACGTCAGCCGAGATGGTTTACGCTGGCGGCTTAACCGCACCCATCACATCGACCGCGAGCTGATGCTTTCAGGTTGCTTCGAACCATCGACGACCCAGCGAATCATGCAGTTGGTGCAGCCGGGTATGAAAGTGCTGGATGTCGGCGCCAACATCGGCTACTTCAGCCTTCTTCTGGCGCGACAAGTCGGGGCAAGCGGCCATGTTTGGGCGTTTGAACCCACGCAGGCTTATGGCCAGCGACTACGCGAGCATCTGCAAATCAATCAACTTGAAAGCCGTGTCACTGTGGTACCCATGGCACTTTCAGACCATCGTGACCAGACAGTGATATCAATCGGGGAAGCAAGCGCTACATTGCACCCCTTGGACAATGCGCCAGCACGCGGTTGTGAAACCATCCAGCTACGCAAACTTGATGATCTGGTAGATGAGCTGGGCATCGACCGCGTGGACCTTGTCAAGGTGGATATTGATGGGCATGAGCCAGCGTTTCTGCGCGGGGCTGAGCGAACCATCCGCAAACATCAGCCGATCATGATCGTCGAATTTTTTCAGGGCAACCTCGATATGGCTGGGGGCGATGTACGACAGCTTAAGGAACAGCTTGAAACCCTTGGTTACCGCCTGCACAGCGACCGCACGGGGGAGCCTTACCCAAGTCGATTTGATTTTCTGCGCGAGTGCGGCAACTTCAGCAACAGCGTCAATGTGTGGGCTTACCCGATTCGCAAGTTTAATCACACGGTTCAATCAATCCGACAGGCGGCCTGAAGGAAACAGATATGCACCTGCTCATGCTCAGTATCAACTGGACCGGCTGGACCTACGACACGCTTACACGTGAACAGAAGGCACTGGCGGCACAACTGGAATCGCAAGGTCACCGCGTCACATTCCACGGGCCGGGTTTCACCTACGACACCAACCATGTGCCGACTATTCTGCAGAGGCTGCGCGAGCGGGGCCAAACGGTGGACATGATCCTGTGCTTTCAAAGCGAGTTCGGCCTGCTTGGACCAATGTCAAAAGAGGTTTGCCGTCGCTGGCAGGTCCGGCATGATCTGGCGCGATTCCCCGTGGGACTTGATCAGGTACAAGGCATTCCAAAAGTTCTCTGGAACAATGACTTCTGGCACCTCACACAGGCTCAGTGGGATCAGGCGATTCTTTGTAACGGTTTTGCGGATGTGCTGGCGACATACACACCCCCCTACCTGAGCCTTGAACAATTCAATCAAACCTACAGCGATTCAGTTCGTCAGCAAGTGCGTTTTCATGCCTTGCCACGAGGCGTGGATAACAGCCTGTACTACGATCGGCAATCAGAGCGGGATATCGATGTCTGCCTGCTGGGAGCGATGGGCGACTTTTACCCCTTGTCGCAGTCTGTTTCATGAAAGCTTGTCGAATCAGAGCTGGTTGCGTTACTTCCATCAGCCACACCCGGGCTACCAATACTCAGCGACGACCTCGGATCGGGCATCCTCGACAAAGTCCCCTGGTTTGAGCGGCGAGGCTTATGCAAAAGTGCTTGCGCGCAGCAAAGTGTTTGTTTCCTGCACCGGCAAGTTCAATCTGCCTTTCATCAAAATCAGTGAAGTATTGGCCAGTGGCGCGGTGCTGATGTGCGACCGTCCCTGCGGTGCTGATGAGCTCGGTCTGATCGACGACGAAAACTATGTGTCCGTGGATGCTGTCAACTTCATGGGTCGGCTTCATGATCTGCTGCACGACCCCGCACGTCTTAACCGCATCGCCAAGGCAGGTCGGCAACTGGCGGAAACAAAGCTGGCCTTGCCGCATTACGCAAAACGTGCTGCTGAGTTACTGCTGTCAATTTCAAAGCTCCCGCAAAATACCATCGTGCTGGAATCCACGGAAACAGTTGGGTCTGCAAACATGGTTGGTAAAGCCAGGCAGGTGGTTCGTCGCAAGCTGGAATCCGTCGGTCGTCGGCTGCTGCCTGACCCGCCCGTGGTACACAGCCCGGCCCTGCCCATCGAAGGCGGCACCCAACTTGACTGGGCGCTGGTGGCCGAGCATCAGCACATTCTCGATTGCAGCCGATCCCCCGCCAAAGCGGACATGCAACTGATTCAACATCTGGGACTCAACGCCTATTGGGGCAAACAACCGGTAGTCACTCAGAACCCCGAAGTGGTCAGCCTCCGCCCGTTGTTGCTGCAAGACCTGGCGCGAACACTGGGGGCTCGCAATCTGGCGGAAATCGGCACCGCCCGTGGCATGCAAAGCATGTTCTGGGCGCGCTACCTGCGTGAAAACTCTGGCCAACCGGGGCGAGTGTACACCTGCGATATCGTGAGACACGATGAACCGGTCTTTCGAACCCCTCTGACAGGTGAACGGCATTGGACTCGTCGTGAGCTTTGGCAGGGTCTGCCGGAATCCAACCTCATTGACTTGTGCATGGGGACTCC
>JAAUTM010000229.1 GCA_012031455.1 Phycisphaerales bacterium | reverse complement strand
ACTTGCGGATATCAAACGCTCAAAAGGATTTCCAAATGAATACTATAGCCTCCGGGGTATTTGGGAGGGTCCCGAGTTTGAAGATGGGAATCTTGAAACGCTCAAGGTGATGACCATCGATGAGAAGATCGCCTTTTGGCGCGAGGTCATGACCTATGGCAAATCGCGTAATATCGATTTTTATATCATCACCTGGAATATCTTTACGTATGGAGTCAATGGCAAGTATGGTATTACCGATGCTCCTCATAATGAGACGACCATTGATTATTTTCGCCATAGCGTGAGAGAACTGATTCTGACCTACCCGGACTTGGCTGGTATCGGCTTAACGACAGGCGAAAACATGGAGGATAAAACCGATCGGAGACCAATGCCAAAGGGAAAGCAAAGACTCTCACTCATGAGGCCAAAGAAGATTGGATGATCAAGACCTATGTTGCGGGGACCCTTGATGCGCTCCAGGCAAAACCCGGTCGAAAGATACGTTTCATCCATCGCCAGCACGAAGCATCCACGGATTTGATACTTCACAAGATGAGGCCATTGATAGAGCATCCTGATGTTGATTTTGTCTTCAGCTTTAAATACGCCGAGGCACACGTATACTCAGCAACCAGGCAACATAAACCAGAGAGTTTCATCCCGACTATTCGTGGTGGAGAGGTGAAGACGATCTGGACCCTGCGCAATGACGATATCTATCTCCTGCGCTGGGGATCTCCTGATTTTGTACGCGAGTTTATTAAAGGCATTCCTGCCGATGTTACCCAAGGCTGTTACTATGGACATGATGGCCACATCAGCGCCCGCGAGTTCACCCAGCTTGATCCGGAGTCACCTCGTCAACTCGAGATTCAAAAGCACTGGCTTGAATGGATGTTGTGGGGACGCTTTGCATATGATCCAGACTACTCCAATGAACGTATCATTCCCTGCTCCAAGCACGCTACCCGGAGGTAGATGGAAAGGTTCTGCTGGATGCCTGGCAAAAAGCCTCGATGGTTTACCCGCGGGTCGACCGGATTCCACGTGGGGAAGTCTGGACTTTAATTGGTACATTGAAGGGACCCGTGGACAGACCGAAGTGGGTCAAGAGTAAAGGTGCTCAATCAGACACAGGGTTTCACGATGTCGAGACCTTCATCAATATTGCTCCTCATCCCTATGCAGGGGTGCAGTCCATTCCCGATTTGCAGCGGGCATCACAACCAAAGATATCAGACCCCTGGCTCTTGCGGATGTGCTTGATCAGGATGTCGAATCAGCAACTGCTGCGCTGAATAGTGTTGGGAAAGTACAGAATAAAGAGCTACGTTTAACCTTGGACGACATTAGTACCATCTGCGAGATGGGGCGTTACTATGCCGACAAGATCCGGGGGGCAACGTATGTGGCCCTGGCACGCAGGAGCAAATTACAGGCCGACAAGGATCAGGCGATTGAAGCACTGACAAAGGCAGCTGAGCATTACCAGAACTATGTGAGTTTGATCACCAACCATCACGTGAATCAAATATGGTTCAATCGTGTGGGTATATTAAATTTCAAGAATCAGATCGCAGATGCACTGGCTGACATCGAGATTGCCCGAAAGATTGAAGTTCAATAACCATGCACGAATGATAACCAGCCGGGGTTGATATCCTATCGGGCCTGTTCCGTACTATATTCGCGTGCCTTCCTACCAAGCACGATATCAGTGTTACTTGCCGGTGGCAGGGTTGGTATCCAGCTTCACATTATCCGCCTGGATTATGGCGTTGACATCTTGGCCCTGGGTGATGGTGTGATCGCCATCGGGCAGGCCGATGAAACGGTTCCTGTAAAGTTGCACGCCATTAACGCTGTCGAGGTAGATGGCGGTATAAGCGCCGGTCTGTCCATGAGGCACAAGAGGATCTCCAGCCATCGTGTTACGCATCACCTGATCGTCGGCGGGAGCAAGGAACAAGTTGTCGGCAATGCGCACATTCCGTGCATTTCGCACGGATACCGCCATCCCTCGCCAATCTTCAAAACGGTTCCCCAGAATCTTCATATGACTGCACGCATACTGGCCACGGGTGAGATAGCCACGAAAATCCCCCGGAGCCTGAGGATCGCGAAAGCGGCGGGTGTAAATGCTGATCGCTGCCGGATCGACTACCAGGAATGAGCGATTTCGAGTCTGGTAGTCGTAGTTGCTCTGTGCAAATGTATTACCCTGCAGCCAGAGATAGCTCGGTGGCGGGCCTTCGGGCCACTCCGGTTCATTGGCAGCGAAGATCGGCGTACTGGCCAGTCCTTCGAAGTGGGTGTTAAAGATCACACCGCCTTCAGCCTTGATATAGATACCGAACCGAAGTGAATCCATAAACCTGGAGTCTCTTACATAGAATCGACCCACCGAGGTTTTGCTATAAATCATCGTGATGCGATTGTGCCCGCCGTGACGCCAGGGGTCCACATCCGCCACTGTTCGGCTGAGCGTATAGCGTCCATCCTCGCTGATTGCGGTCACATTTGCCCGCCCGATGATCTTGCCCGAATTGGGATTGAAGAACAACAGTGCATCGCCAACACTAAGATCGCCGGTTGATGGCAATCGCCTGGGAGAGGTGTCCGGATTGGTCCGATCATATTCACGGATTGAAATGACCGCATCGGCAGGATCCTCATCCTCAACGGTAACGAAGTTCGACCCATAGGTGTTCATGATGTCTTCACAGATGCTGCGGAACGTTGTGTCCTCGATCCACACACCTTCGCGACCCCGCCCATGAACACCATCGGAGGTGGTACTGATCCAGTTGTCTTCGTGTGGTTCAAATCGGCAGTTGAGGATATTGATGCCGGAGGTCTGCCAGAACCTCAACACTCCGCCCCCCATGGCCTGACCCTTGATATTCGACATCGTCACATCATGCGAATTGCTGCTGGTCACCAGATACGTGACTCCCGCTTTCTTGTTTTTAAGCAGCCATTTCATGCCGACTTTGATCGCCTCGCTGGTGCGGGTCACGGTATGCGTAAACACACCGGGCTTGTCAGTTGTTTGTAGTTGTGCACGATCGATTTTTGCTCCCGGATAATGGGACCAGGTGCCAAAACCAAGGCGTCCGGGGACCTGAGGGTCATAGGCATACCCGTCGGCCCTGCCGCTGCGCGCGATATCCTTAATTGGGTCAGGCATTTCAGGTTCCACGTGAAACGTCACGGTCTGGTTGCCGTTGATCATCGGCCCCACATCGGTGATCAGGCCCACGGTGTAGTTTCGATCGGCTGTCTGATCGATCGTCAGATCAGCCAGCACAATGTGGTGGGTGTCTTTGCCGGTGCTGAAGAGCCGAATGCTTTCGCGTGGTAGCCCGGGGCATGCGATAGTGACCGTGGCCCCATTGCCATCGAAGATCAGGTGATGGGTACCGATGAATTCGAAAAGCTTGCCGCTGCTTTGATTTTTGCCGATCGAATACTTGCCGTTGGCAGCAAGTCGGACCCCCACGTATTGATCGCCAGTTTGCCCTGACATCGCCTGCGTGATCGCATTGCGAATCGCATCCAGAGCATCAGCGCCATCAGGGGGTTCCGGCACATCAACCCAGCGGTGGACAGAGATGTCGATCAGGGTGCGGGGGGGCTTGCGGCTCATAAACATCGAGATATCCATCCGGGCCACGCTTGACACGCAGCGGCGCCCGCCTTGGGGCCCACTCCACAACGGTGCCTGTGAAACCGGCTTGGGCATCCTGAACATCCGTTGCAAAATCAATACGGATCGTTTGGCCCTTGGTGATATATCCCAGTTCGGTGTTCAGGCTCGTGCGCTCACCCATGGCGATGGTACGTTGCGGAGCGGTCTGGCCCTCAACGTAAATGCGTGCTTCCCCCTTGCCGATGGACAGCCAGGCACTGGCGTCGTGCAGCGCGTAGTAGCCGCTGTGGGGCACGCGGAAAGTCGCTTTGTTGCTGGTCATCGTCCAACCATCTGCTTGATCCTGCGGATAGGCACTGACTTCGATGGCTGGCAGGATTGCGATGCGATAGGCAAGTTGGTCGCCGAGGCTCACAGCACCCCGGTCGTCCGTGGTGGTCACAAACACCTTATCGCCGATGCTGAGGTACCCAGAAACACATCAAAGTCGAACTGACTCCGCCGCAGCAAGCTCGGTGTAAACGGCTGGCGCGGGCTGGGTGACGCTATTCGAGGTTTGCATGTTGAACAAACACACGCAGCGTGA